>JADGBD010000155.1 GCA_015231665.1 Gammaproteobacteria bacterium | reverse complement strand
ACAAGGGTCTGATCGTCTCCGGCGGCATTGCCGCGGTGGCCTTCTACTTTGTCACCGAGGCCTTTGCCAATGATCTGGGCGGCTACAACACCATGTCCCTCTACGGCTCGGCCCTGATCGGTCTGGTGCTCACCGCCGCCATGGTGGTAATCACCGAGTACTACACCGCCACCGAGTTCTCCCCGGTACGCCACATCGCCGAGGCCTCCACCACAGGTGACGGCACCAACGTCATCGCTGGTCTGGGTGTGTCGATGAAGTCCACCGCCCTGCCGGTGCTGGCGGTCTGTGCCTCCATCTGGGGTGCCTATGACCTGGCTGGTCTCTACGGCATTGCCATTGCCGCCACCTCCATGTTGTCCATGACCGGCATCATCGTCGCCCTCGACGCTTACGGCCCGATCACCGACAACGCCGGTGGTATCGCCGAAATGGCCGAGTTGGATGAAAAGGTGCGCAACATCACCGACCCCCTGGATGCCGTGGGCAACACCACCAAGGCTGTCACCAAGGGCTACGCCATCGGCTCCGCCGGTCTGGCCGCTCTGGTGCTGGTTGCCGACTACACCCATGCCCTGACCAATGCCGGTCACAGTGTCACCTTCAACCTCGACAACCACATGGTGCTCATCGGCCTGCTCATCGGCGGTCTGGTGCCCTACCTGTTCGGTGCCATGGCGATGGAGGCTGTCGGCCGTGCCGCTGGCGGCATTGTCAACGAGGTGCGGCGTCAGTTCCGCGAGAAGCCCGGCATCATGGACCACAGCGAAAAGCCCGACTACGGCCGCGCGGTGGACATGCTGACCAAGTCGGCGATCAAGGAAATGATCGTGCCCTCTCTGCTGCCGGTACTGGTGCCGGTGCTGGTGGGTGTGTTCCTGGGTAAGGAAGCCCTGGGCGGTCTGCTGATCGGCACCATAGTCACAGGTCTGTTCGTCGCCATCTCCATGACCACCGGCGGCGGCGCCTGGGACAACGCCAAGAAGTACATCGAAGACGGCCACTTCGGCGGCAAGGGCTCCGATGCGCACAAGGCCGCAGTCACTGGCGACACCGTCGGCGACCCCTACAAGGACACCGCTGGCCCGGCGATCAACCCGCTGATCAAGATCATCAACATCGTTGCGCTGTTGATTGTGCCGATCCTTTAAGCTGAGGTGATTTAGCGTTTAAAAGCCGCCTTCGGGCGGCTTTTTTGATGGGTTTATATGGATGGTGCTCACTCCATTGAGTATCAGGGTGAGGGACGATCCTGGACAAGCTTGATTTCCAAATGGCAGCCCACTGCCCTGGCATACCTTTGCAGTGTGGCAATGCTGGGGGAATGTTTTTTGTTGCCACCACCAGATTCCAGTCGTGCTACGGCTGGCGCCTTGGTTCCCATGATCTCTGCCACTTCTGCTTGGGTCAGGCCTGCATTCACCCGTGCCTCCAGCAGGGCATCGAATAAATCGAACTCCTCTTTCAATTCATCAAACTTTGCCTTCACCTCCGGGTTCGACAGCATCTTTTGCCTGAGTTGCTCATGTGTCAGCACGGCGCTTTACCTCTTGCATGCGTGATAGGGCCAATTCCAATTCCTTGGCAGGGATTTTTTGTGTTTTCTTGATGAAGCTATGCAGCATCACGATTCTTTGTCGTACCAACGTGCAAAAAAATACTCGGCCAATCCCTTCTGCAGATTTCATGCGAAGCTCAAATAAGCCATCGCCCAAGGCCTTGGTATGGGGCATACCCAGGTTTCCTCCATGGGTCCGCATCCGGTCCGTCAAATGGATGTAGCGGGCTTGAATCCCGTGCGGCATTGACAACAGCTCTTGTTGCAGAGATTCGCTGTAATAAATGATTTCCCATTCCACCAATGCACGTTAACATATTTGTGATGATTTTCCACTTTTGCTGCGCTTGCCATCCTTGAGACAGCTCGAGCGGCCGTATGCGCAGAAATCGCTGTTTTGTCTCTGGCTTTCTGGCTAAATAGCCCATGATTTGGCAGACTCCGCGCTGATTTAACTGGCTCTCAGCCACAAGGATTTCCATGAAACTCGGCATCATCATTCTCGCCGCCGGTCAGGGTACTCGCATGCGTTCGGCCCTGCCCAAGGTGTTGCACGATCTGGCTGGCCGGCCGTTGTTGCAGCATGTCATCGACACCGCCTTGGAGCTGCAGCCGGAGCTGATCGCCCTGGTCTATGGCCATGGCGGTGAGCAACTGCGCCAGCGTTTGCCGGATGCGCCGGTGGCATGGGTGGAGCAGACCGAGCGGCTGGGCACGGCCCATGCGGTGGCCCAGGCGATGGAGGCGGTGGCCGGACTGGATCGGCTGCTGGTGCTCTATGGCGATGTGCCCCTGATTCGTGCCGAGACCCTGCGGCATCTGTTGGACTGCGCCGAGGGCGGGCTGGGGCTGTTGACCGCCGAGCTGGCTGACCCCGGCGGCTATGGCCGCATTGTGCGCAATGATCTGCGCCATGTGCAGCGGATTGTCGAGCACAAGGACGCCGATGCCGAGGAGCTGGCGATTCGCGAGGTCAACAGCGGCATCATGAGCCTGGATCGGGCGCAACTGCAGGGCTGGCTGCAGCGCATCGGCAACGATAACGCCCAGGGCGAGTATTACCTCACCGACGTGGTCGGCCTGGCGGTGGCCGATGGGGTGCCGGTGGAGGGGGTGGTGATCCATGATCCCGGCGAGATCCTTGGTGTCAACGACCGCGTCCAGCTTGCTGACCTGGAACGCCGCTACCAGCACCGCGCGGCGGAGGGGCTGATGCGCGCTGGGGTGAGCCTGCGTGATCCGGCGCGGTTTGATCTGCGCGGTCGCCTGCAGGCGGGGCAGGATTGCCTGATCGACATCAATGTGATCATCGAGGGCGAAGTGGTGCTGGGAGATGGGGTGCAGATCGGCGCCCATTGCCTGCTCAAGGACTGCCAGATCGCTGCCGGCACCCAGGTGCTGTCCCACTGCGTCATCGACCAGGCGCTGATCGGCCCGGATTGCCGCATTGGCCCCTTCGCCCGCATCCGCCCCGGCACCGAGCTGGCCGGGCACAACCACATCGGTAACTTCGTCGAGACCAAGAACGCCCAGGTGGCCGAGGGCAGCAAGATCAACCATCTCAGCTACATCGGTGACAGCCAGATCGGCCGCAAGGTGAATGTCGGTGCCGGCACCATCACCTGCAACTACGATGGCGCCAACAAGCACCGCACACGGATCGGCGATGAGGCCTTCATCGGCTCCAACACTGCCCTGGTGGCGCCGGTGGAAATCGGCGCGGGTGCTACCATTGGCGCGGGTTCGGTGATCAACAAGAACGCCCCCGATGGGGAACTGACCCTGACCCGGGCCAAGCAGATGACCCTCAAGGGCTGGAAACGGCCGCAAAAGGAGCAGAAATAATGTGTGGCATTGTCGGCGGCATCGCTCAGCGCGATCTAACTGAAATCCTCATCGAAGGCCTGCGGCGGCTGGAATACCGTGGCTACGACTCCGCTGGCCTGGTGCTGATGCAGCCGGACCAGCGCCTGCAGCGTTGCCGCCGCTTGGGCAAGGTGCAGGCCCTGGCGGAGGCGGTGGCGGCGGAGGGGCTGAGCGGTTCGCTGGGTCTGGCACACACCCGCTGGGCCACCCACGGCGCCCCCTCGGAGCAGAACGCCCATCCGCACCTCAGCGGCGACCGGGTGGCCCTGGTGCACAACGGCATCATCGAGAACTATCAGGAACTGCGCAGCGCTCAGCGCGCCGCCGGCCACAGCTTCAGCTCGGAAACGGATACCGAGGTCATAGTCCACGCCATCGCCGATCAGATGGACCAGGGTCATGATCTGCTGCAGGCGCTGCAGCGCACCCTGGGTCAGCTCAAGGGTGCCTACGCCCTGGGGGTGATCTGTCAGGCGGAGCCCGAGCGGCTCGTCGCCGCCCGCCACGGCAGCCCGCTGGTGATCGGCCTGGGTTTTGGCGAGCACTTCATCGCCTCCGATATGGCCGCCCTGCTGCCGGTGACCCAGCGCTTCATCATCCTCGAGGAGGGCGACATCGCTGAGCTGAGCCGTGACGGTGTTAAGGTCTATGATGCCGAGCTGCGTCCGGTAGAGCGGCCGGTGCATGAGTCACGCCTGTCCGCCGATGCCGTCGAGCGCGGCGAATACCGCCACTTCATGCTCAAGGAAATCCACGAGCAACCCCGCGCCCTGGCTGACACCCTGGAGGGGCGGCTGTCTGCCGACAGCCTGCTGATCAGCGCCTTTGGCTTCGCTGCGGAAGAGCTGCTGGGGCGGGTGCGAGCGGTGCAGATCGTCGCCTGCGGCACCAGCTACCACGCCGGGTTGACCGCGCGTTACTGGATCGAGCGCTATTGCGGCCTGCCCTGCAGTGTCGAGGTGGCCAGCGAATTCCGCTACCGCCAGCCGGTGGTGCTGGCCGACTGCCTGTTCGTCAGCATCTCCCAGTCCGGCGAGACCGCCGACACCCTCGCCGCTCTGCGTCAGGCCAAGCAGCTGGGCTATGTCGCCAGCCTGGCCATCTGCAACGTGGCGGAAAGTGCCCTGGTGCGCGAATCCGACCTGGTGCTGCTGACCCACGCCGGGCCGGAGATTGGTGTGGCCTCCACCAAGGCCTTCACCACCCAGCTGGCGGCGCTGTTGCTGCTGCTCGGCGCCCTCGGGCGCAGCCGCGGCCTGATCGGTTGCGACGAGGCGGGTCTGGTGGCCCAGCTGCGCAGTCTGCCGGGGCTGTGCGAGCGCATCCTGCAGCTGGACGAGCCGATCCGCGCACTGGCCGAGGCTTTTGTGGATAAGCAGCACGCCCTGTTTCTCGGTCGCGGCAGCCTCTACCCCATCGCCCTGGAGGGCTCCCTCAAGCTCAAGGAAATCTCCTACATCCACGCCGAGGCCTACCCGGCGGGTGAGCTCAAGCACGGCCCCCTGGCGCTGATCGACGAGGACATGCCGGTAGTAGCGGTAGCCCCCAACAACGCCCTGCTGGACAAGCTCAAGGCCAATCTGGAAGAAGTCCGCGCCCGCGGCGGCCAGCTCTATGTGTTCGCCGATGAGACCGTATCCCTCAGCGAGACCGGCGAGGGCTACACCGTGCTGGCCCTGCCGCATTCGGCGCATCTGGTTGCCCCCATCGCCTACACCCTGCCGCTCCAGCTGCTGGCCTACCACGTCGCCGTGCTCAAGGGCACGGACGTGGATCAGCCGCGCAACCTGGCCAAGTCGGTGACAGTGGAGTAAGTCTCAGGCTCATGGAATGAGCAGCGGCATCCCGGAACATGAAGTATCTGATGGCCGCTCCGCTCAGCCAGCGCTTTCTCGCTAAGTTGACGACATT
>JADGBD010000154.1 GCA_015231665.1 Gammaproteobacteria bacterium | reverse complement strand
CCTCGCTCAGACCGTAATCCTGGGCAAAGCGATGACGCTTGGCATCGGGCAGCTCCGGCAGGTCGCTGCGCAGGGTCTCGATGAAGGCATCGTCCAGTTCCACCGGCAGCAGATCAGGATCGGGGAAGTATCGGTAATCGTTGGCCTCTTCCTTGCTGCGCATGGAGCGGGTCTCGTCCTTGGCCGGGTCGTAGAGACGGGTCTCCTGCACCACGCTGCCGCCGGATTCGATCAGGTCGATCTGTCGCTCCACCTCGAAGTTGATCGCCCGCTCGAGAAAACGGAAAGAGTTGACGTTTTTGATCTCCGCGCGGGTGCCGAACTCGGCCTGACCCCTGGGCCGCACCGAGACATTGGCATCGCAGCGGAAGGAGCCTTCCTGCATGTTGCCGTCGCAGATGCCCAGGTAGCGCACAATCTGATGGATCTTCTTGGCATAGGCCACTGCCTCGCGAGCCGAGCGCATGTCCGGCTCGGAGACGATCTCCAGCAGCGGCGTGCCGGCGCGGTTCAGGTCGATGCCGGTCAAGCCACCCATGCCCAGGGAGTTGTCCTCGTGCAGGGACTTGCCGGCGTCCTCCTCCAAATGGGCGCGGGTCACACCTATGACCTTGACCTGGTCGTCGAGGACGATCTCCACCTGGCCCTTGCCGACAATGGGTAACTCGTACTGGCTGATCTGGTAGCCCTTGGGCAAGTCGGGGTAGAAGTAGTTCTTGCGCGCAAACACCGAGCGGCGGCCGATCTCGGCATCAATCGCCAGACCGAAACGCACCGCCATGCGCACCGCCTCCTGGTTGAGCACCGGCAGCACCCCGGGCAGACCCAGGTCGATGGCACAGGCCTGGGTGTTGGGCTCGGCACCAAAGGCAGTGGCCGCACCGGAGAAAATCTTCGAGCGGGTGGCAAGCTGGGCATGAATCTCAAGCCCGATGACGGTTTCCCATTGCATAGGTTTTGTCTCTGATTGTCTGAATTAGTCCGCAAATGAACGCGAATGAACGCCAATGGACGCAGAGGACGCAAAGAAGCGCGGAGTTCGCAGAGTGTTTATTTGCGGCAGCCAATACTGGTGGCAGCAGTATTAGCTCCACGGCACCTAACTCGACCGGATCCCATCCAAAGCAAATCGGCATTCATTCGCGAACTTTTACTCAAGAATCTCCGCGTCCTCTGCGCTTCTCTGCGTCCTCTGCGTCCTATCTCTGCGTCCTCAGCGTCCTGATTTAAATCCCCGAAGGCGCCTGCAGGTGCCAGTCGGTGGCTTGTTGGTAGCGGTGGGCAGCGTTGAGCAGGCGTGCCTCGCCGAAGTAGCGGCCGATCAGCTGCATGCCCACCGGCAGGCCCTTGACCGGGGCTACCGGGATGGACAGCGCCGGCAGGCCTGCCAGATTGACCGCTATGGTGTAGATGTCCGACAGGTACATGGTCACCGGGTCGTCGGTCTTTTCGCCAAGCTTGAAGGCGGTCTCCGGGGTCGCCGGCGCCAGGATCAGATCCACTTGCCTGAAGGCCTCGGTGAAATCGTTGGCGATGAGCTGGCGAATCTGCTGCGCCTTGAGGTAGTAGGCATCGTAATAACCGGCGGACAGGGCATAGGTGCCGATGAGGATGCGCCGCTTCACCTCGGCGCCAAAGCCCTCCTGGCGCGAGCGCTTGTAGAGGTCTTCGAGGTCCTTGGGATTCTCGCAGCGATGGCCAAAGCGCACGCCATCAAACCGCGCCAGGTTGGAGGAACACTCCGCCGGCGCCACCACATAGTAAGCCGGCACCGACAGGGCATTGTGCGGCAGCTGGATATCCACCAGCTCGGCGCCCAGTCGCTTGAACTCGGCCACCGCCTGCTCGATGGAGGCGGCCACCTCGGCATCCAGGCCCTCGGCGAAGAATTCCCGCGGCAGGCCGATCTTCAGCCCGCGCAGGTCATCGTTGAGGCCGGCGGAGTAGTCCGGCACCGGCTCCTCGGCGCAGGTGGAATCCTTGGGGTCAAAACCGGCCATGGCCTGCAGCAGCAGGGCGGCGTCCTCGGCGCTGCGGCACATGGGGCCGGCCTGATCCAGGCTGGAGGCGAAGGCGATCATACCGTAGCGCGACACCCGGCCGTAGCTGGGCTTGAGCCCGGTGAGGCCGCACAAGGCAGCAGGCTGACGGATGGAGCCGCCGGTGTCGGTGCCGGTAGCCGCCGCGCAGAGTCTGGCAGCCACCGCCGCCGCTGAGCCGCCGGAGGAGCCGCCGGGTACGCGCTCGGTATCCCAGGGATTTTTCACCGGGCCGTACCAGCTGGTCTCGTTGGATGAGCCCATGGCAAACTCGTCCATGTTGGTCTTGCCCAGCACCACCACCCCGGCATCATGCAGACGGGTCACCACCGTGGCATCGTAGGGGGCGATGAAGCTATCCAGCATCTTCGAGGCGCAACTGGTGCGCAGCCCCTGGGTGCAGAAGATGTCCTTGTGGGCGATGGGCACGCCGCACAGAGGCGGTGCATCGCCGCTGGCCAGGCGCTGGTCCGCCGCCGCGGCCTGGGCCAAAGCACCCTCGGCATTCAGGGTGATGAAGGCATTGAGCCGGCCATCCAGGCGCTCGATGCGCTGCAGATACAGCCGAGTCAGCTCGACGCTGGAGATCTCGCCCTTGCGCAGGGCCTCGGCCTGTTGGGCCAGTGTCTTGTTGTACATAGGTCCTAACCACTGAAAGTCGTGAACAAATATCTAAATTTCAGGACGCAAAGAAGCGCAAAGAACGCGGAGAAGAGTTGCGTACTTCCCGTTACAGCTCTCTGTATCAATCTGCGCCGTACCTGCAATACACTGAGTTAAAAGCCGTTTCTGGCTGGCACCTAACAACTGTAAGCAGAAAAACCCTCTGCGCTCTCTGCGCTTCTTTGCGTCCTCTGCGTCCCTTCTTAGGTCTGCACTCTGTTGGCAGCTGGCGGCCGACTATTCAATCACCCGCGGCACCAGATAGAGCCCGTTTTGCGTGGCCGGGGCGATGGACTGGAAATGCTCGCGCTGGTTCGGTTCGCTGACCGCATCGGCGCGCAGGCGCTGAGCCATGTGCAGGGGGTGGGCCATGGGGCTCAGGTCGCTGGTATCCACCGCCGCCATCTGCTCGACAAAATCCAGGATGCCGGAGAGTGAGCCGCCCAGTTCGGCGGCCTCCTCCGGGGTCACGGCGATGCGCGCCAGGTGGGCGATTTTTGCAATATCGGAAGAATCAAGGGACATGGATCGACCTGCGCTGTCCAAACAAAGCGGGCAAATTATCACAGCAGCGAATCATCTTCTATAGGAGCTATGCTCGATAAGAGGTAGAATGCCCGTCCATATCTGTCTGCCATGGCAGTGATTTAACTTGTCAACCCGTATCGAGACCACCGACGAATGTTCCTGAAAGCCCTGCGCGGACTCTTTTCCAACGACCTCGCCATCGACCTGGGGACGGCCAATACCCTGGTCTATACCCGCCAGAACGGCATAGTCCTCAATGAGCCTTCGGTGGTGGCCATCCGCCACGAGAAGAACGGCAACAAGACGGTGATCGCCGTCGGTCACGAGGCCAAGAGCATCTTCGACAAGACCCCCCGCGGCGTCGAGGCGATCCGGCCGCTGAAGGAAGGCGTGATTGCCGACTTCACCGTCACCGAGAAGATGCTGCAGTTCTTCATCCACAAGGTGCATGAGAGCAAGATCATCCGCCCCAGCCCGCGGGTGCTGATCTGCATCCCCTGCGGCTCCACCCAAGTGGAACGCCGCGCCATCAAGGAATCCGCCGCCGGCGCCGGCGCCCGCGAGGTGTTCCTGATCGAAGAACCCATGGCCGCGGCCATGGGCGCCGGCCTGCCCATCGACCAGCCCCGCGGCTCGATGGTGCTGGACATCGGCGGCGGCACCTCCGAGGTGGCTGTGCTGTCGCTCAGCGGCGTGGTCTATTCCAACTCGGTACGCATCGGCGGCGACCGCTTCGACGAGGCCATTATCAACTACGTGCGGCGCAACTTCGGCTCCATGATCGGCTCACCCACCGCCGAGCGGATCAAGAACGAGATCGGCACCGCCTTCCCCACCAACGAGGTGCAGGAGATCGAGGTCACCGGCCGCAACCTGGCCGAGGGCGTGCCGCGCAGCTTCACCATCAACAGCAACGAGGTGCTCGAAGCCCTGCAGGAGCCCCTCGCCGGCATCGTCAGCGCGGTCAAACAGGCGCTGGAGCAGACCCCGCCGGAACTGGGCGCCGATGTCGCCGAGCGCGGCATAGTCCTCACCGGCGGTGGCGCCCTGCTGCGCCAGCTCGACCGCCTGATCTCCGAAGAAACCGGCCTGCCGGTGATCGTCGCCGACGACCCCCTGACCTGTGTCGCCCGCGGTGGCGGCAAGGCCCTGGAAATGCTCAACGACCGTGGCGCTGTGCTGTTTGCCTCTGAGTAAGACCTTGAGACGGGACTCGGGACTCGGGACTCGCAGCTCCAAGCCAGTCGCTGGACCCATCGCTGGCGGCTGGCGGCTGAAGGCTGACCGCTGGCGGCTGGCCACCGGCCGCTGAAGGAGCAGCCGCCATCAAACCCATATTCCTCGTTGGCCCCTCTGCCAGCGTTCGTCTCGCCATTGCCGTTGTGCTCTCGCTGACCATGCTGGGCATGGAGTACCGCGAGCGCCATCTCAGCGGCTTTCGCACCCTGCTGGCAACCATCACCTATCCCCTGGTCTATCTGGTGGAGCTGCCCCATCGCGCCACCCGGACCATTGGCAATGGTCTGGCCTCGCACCGCACTTTGCTCGCAGACAACCAGCGCCTGTTCGAGGAAAACCTGCAGCTGCGTGCCCGCCTGCTGACCTTCGATGCCCTGGAAAAAGAGAACATGCGCCTGCGCGGCCTGCTCGATTCCTCGTTCAAGATCGGCGACAACGTGCTCATCAGCGAGCTGATCCACATGGACCTGGACCCCTATCGCCACCACCTGCAGATCAACAAGGGCAGCGAGTCCGGTGTCTACCCGGGCCAGCCGGCACTGGATGCCAATGCGGTGATGGGCCAGGTGATTCAGGTCAATCCCTGGGACAGCACGGTGCTACTGATCACCGATAGCGAACACAGCCTGCCGGTGCAGGTCAGCCGCACCGGCCTGCGCACCATCGCTGTCGGCACCGGCAAGATCGACAGCCTGCGCCTGCCCTTCCTGCCGAACAACTCCGATGTGCAGGTGGGCGACAAGCTCACCACCTCGGGGCTGGCCGGCCAGTTCCCCGCCGGCTACCCGGTAGCCACCATCAACGAGGTGCAGCGCCGACCCGGCGCGCCCTTCACCGAGGCCCTGGCCACCCCCGACGCCCAGCTCGACCGCAGCCGCGAGATCCTGCTGGTGTGGAGCGCCAAACCCGAGG
>JADGBD010000153.1 GCA_015231665.1 Gammaproteobacteria bacterium | reverse complement strand
GGCTGGCGTTGATCAGGGCCGCCAGCTTTTGCACGCCTTCCTTTTGCGCATCTGATTTGGGATCACCACCCCGCTGCGGGATCAGATTGGACTTGGTCGATTGGCGGTAAGAGGTGACAAAAGAATCGTCCTTGAAGGACAAATCGCCATAGTAGGTGTTCAGGTGCCGGGCCAGCATCAAGTAGCCGTAGAGGGACAGGCTGGCGTCGTCCGCATTGGCCTCGATGGTCTCGAACAGGGTCATGCCGGCAAAGTAGAGGGTGCCCAGGTGCATGGCCCGCTGCGCCACGCTATAGGCCTTGTTCATGATCGGCAGCACCTTGGCCACCACCCGGGTAAAGGCCTGCACGCCGGTACGTATGATCCGGGTCACGGTTCTCAATACCGTAATAATCGGCTGCACCACACCCATGACAGCCTGACCTATGACAGGTATGGCAAAGATGGGGGTGAAATACATATTGAGAAATTCGGGGGTGGAATTGATCATCACCGCCCAGGACATCATCCCTACCATCTGCCCCATGGCCACCTCGTTGGCAACCATGGCGCGGTTGGTGTAGGAGGTAAAGTTCAGATCCCGCGCTTCCAGGGTGGAAATGCTGTAGGCAGTGGCATCAGCCGCATTTTGCAGCTGCATTTTCTCACTGGCGGTAATGCCGGTGTTGATCAGCGACAGGCCAATCAATACCCCGATCACGGTCACCAGCATGATCAAAACAATGGCCTGCCCCCGCTGCTGAGCGGGAGGCAGGCCACTGGGAATCTGCCGGGCCGTCATTCTCACAGGGAAATGACGCTAGGCAGGCAATCTTATTTGGACTGACCGGTGTAGGTGCTCAGAGTCTTTTTGTCCGAGGCTGCACCTGCAGCTGCACCAGCCGCGGTTGTTGCCTTCGCCTGTGCGGCGCTGCCATCCGCGCCAGCCAGCTCTTCGGACATGGCGCCCATCTGGCCGCGGATGGTGTCACCGAAGAAGCCATATACGGCGATGGCGGCGATAGCGATCAGGGCGACGATGATGATGTACTCGGTCATGCCCTGGCCGAATTGTTTGATGCGTTGTGTCATGGTGTGCGTCTCCGAATGGGTTGAAGTTGGAAAAAAGAGCGTCTGGAAAAATCGGCTTAATCTGATTTGGCTGGCTAAATCCTAGCAATTGTTTGCGCCATGCACCAGCCTGTAGCGAAAAAAAACCGCTCGTGTCTATGACAAAGGTCAAATTGAGCCAGATAGACGCCCCCTGCCCCACTGATTTTGCCTGCTCTGCGCCACCAGACCGCCGAGCAGAATACCGAGAAACCCGCTCACGGCACTGAGACTGCCGCCCTGTTCAATGAAATTGAGCAAGGTGGTAGTCACCAGTACCGCCATCATCAGGGCATGGAACAGGGGTGCGGAGGGTGCCTTGCGGCAGAACAGAAAGCTGAGCAAGGTCGCCAGACTGAGGTAGAGACTGAACTGAAGCGCCACCCAGTAGTCGTTCCACAGGTAGCTGTAAACAGCCTGGCGCAGACAGGCCTCGATCTGCAAGGCGTTGACCCCATTACAGGGGGCAAAGTAGGCCGAATCCAGCTTGAGCAACCGGCGGTAGAGCAGCCAGCTGAACAGACCACCCAGGCTGACGCTGATCAGCAACCAGCCAAGCAGGATGCGTTTGAGGGAAAACCGCGCGCCCAGTCGGTTGATTTGGCTATTCACCCGAACAGCTCAGCCCCACAACCCGGGCGCGCCCGCCCCAAGATCAATGCACGCTGGGTATAGTGCCGAACTTGGCCATGCTGTCGCAGCCCCGGCAGCCGGTATTGGTCGCGGGTTTATTCGCATTGCGCTCGGCCGCCGAGCGAACTTCATAGACCGGGCGGTGATTGAGGGTGCCATCGCTTTTGCGCACGGTCTTGGCCACCTTGGGCACAGGGGCATCACCGACGATCTGAATGGTGGATTTGGCCTTGCCGTTCTGTTTGATCAGGTTGAAGAAGGTCTTGGCATTATCCGGATGCAGGCGCACGCAACCGTGCGAAGCGGGACGACCGAGGCGCGAGATGGAGGTGGTGCCGTGCACCGCGTAGCCGCCGTGGAAGAACACCGAATAGGGCATGGGCGCGTCATCGTATTTGCGCGAGTAATGCATCCGCGACAGCCACTGCGGCTTGAAGGTGCCATTGGGGGTGAGATAGCCGCCACGGCCGCTGGATACCTTCCAGGTGTATTCCAGATCGCCATCCACATAGACCTTCATTTCCTGATCGGACAGGTCGATCACTGCCTTGATGTTGCTGGAACGGGCGCTCTGGGCTGCGCCATCATCGCGCATCGCCAGCTGCACCGGCTCGGCATTGACCGCTTTCAATTCCGCCACCACAGACCCCTCTGCCGGCTTCTGAGCAGACTCCTGGGCCATGGCCGGTGCGAACACCGCGCTCAAAGAGAGGACAACTCCACTGACTATCAGGCGAAATGCAGACTTCATCACGACTTCCTTTGCTACAACTCTTAGGGACTGGCAACAATAGGAGAAAATCGCTGGAATTGCAAAGCCAATGCGGCCAAAACCACGCGACTTCAATGGGCGAGAAAGGCGAGCAGCGCAGCGAGAAAGGCCTCGGGCTGCTCGGCATAGACCCAGTGGCCGGCACCGGGGACGGCACGCAAGCGGGCGAAGGGAAACAGGCGCTGGATGCTGGGGGCGGACTCGGTGCTGACGTAATTGGACTCGGCACCATAGAGAAACAGGGCATCGCCCTGAAAGGCGCTGACTGCCTCAAGCGGCGGGAAGTCGAGAATCTGTTCCAGGGCCGCATCCAGCACCCGCAGGTTGGCACGCCAGCGCCACCCCTGCTGCTCATCCCCCGGCAGCAGGTTCTGCAGCAGATACTGGCGCAGCATCGGGCTTTCGAGGGACTCGGCCAGATGCTCCTCGGCCTGCTGGCGGCTGCTGAGGCGCTGCAGGTCCAGCGACAGCAGGGCATCAAAGATGGGTTCAAAGCGATTGGGGCTGCGCACCGGCGCCATGTCCACCGCCACCAGCCGATCCACCCGATCGGCGAAGCTGAGCGCCAGCCACATGGCCGCCTTGGCCCCCATGCTGTGGCCGATGGGGATCACCTGCTCCAGCTCCAGATCGTCCAGCAGCCGCAGCAGATCACCGGCCATCAGCGGGTAATCCATGTGGTGATCCTGCGGCGAACGGCCGTGGTTGCGCAGGTCCGGCACCAGACAGACATGGCCCTGTTCAGCCAAACGCGGGGCAATGCCGGCCCAGTTGCTCGACGAGCCGAGCAAGCCGTGCAGCAACATCAGCGGCGGCTTAGCAGCCGCTTTCAGGTCACCATAAAGTCGGTAATGCAGTTGCATAGGCTGTCCTGGTAGAAAAAAAGGACGCAGAGAGCGCAGAGATGAAAAAGCTCTAGCCACTTAGCCCGGATGCAGCAAAGCGGAATCCGGGCAGGCCCTGCAAAGCAAGCGAGCACCTTCCCAACGGCAATCCCGGACCCCGAAGCACAGGGATGTCGTGAGGCTGGGCGGCAGAAAGGATCGTTGCACTCCAGGGTACAAAATACCTCAACTGATCACCTGCGTCGCAAAATTGGGTCGTTACCACCCTAGCGCATGGAAATCATTAAAACTCTGCGTGCTCTGCGCTTCTCAGCGTGCTCTGCATCCTAAAATTCGTGTTCATTCAGCGCTTTTTCGGTGGCAGCAGGTCGGTGATGCTGCCTTCGGCCATTTCTGCTGCCAGGCCCAGGGTTTCGCACAGGGTTGGGTGGGGGTGGATGCTCAGGCCGATGTCTTCGGCGTCGGCGCCCATTTCCAGGGCCAGTACCGCCTCGCCGATCAGCTCGCCGGCGTTGACGCCGACGATGCCGGCACCGAGGATACGCTTGGTCTCGGGGTCGAACAGCAGCTTGGTCATGCCCTCCTCCCGGCCTATGCCCAGGGCGCGGCCGCTGGCGGCCCAGGGGAAGACGCCCTTGTCGTAGGCTATGCCCTTGGCCTGGGCCTCGGTCTCGGTCAGGCCCATCCAGGCCACCTCGGGGTCGGTGTAGGCCACCGAGGGGATGGTCAGGGGGTCAAACAGGGCCGGCAGGCCGGCGATGACCTCGGCGGCCACCTTGGCCTCGTGGGTCGCCTTGTGCGCCAGCATGGGGTTGCCCACCACGTCGCCGATGGCGTAGATCTTCGGCACATTGGTGCGCATGTGCTGATCCACCGGAATGAAGCCGCGCTCGTCCACCTGGATGCCGGCGGCGGCGGCGTTGATCTTGTGGCCGTTGGGGCTGCGCCCCACCGCAACCAGCACGCGGTCGTACAGCTCGTCCTGCGCCGGCGCCTGCTTGCCCTCGAAGCTGACCTTGAGGCCGTTCTTCTGCGGCTTGATCTGGCTGACCTTGGTCTCCAGCATGATGCGGTTGAGCTGCTTTTTCAGGCGCCGTTCCAATGGCTTGACCAGGTCGCGGTCACAGCCGGGGATCAGCCCCGGCTGCAGCTCGACGATGTCGATCTGGCTGCCCAGGGCGCTGTACACCGTGGCCATCTCCAGGCCGATGATGCCGCCGCCGATGACCAGCATCTTCGCCGGAATATCGGCCAGTTCCAGGGCATCGGTGGAGTCCATCAGGCGTGGGTCTTCGTTGGGAAAGCCGGGGATCTTCACCGCGCTGGAGCCGCAGGCAATGATGCAGTGGTCGAAGCTCACCTGCACTGTGCCGCTCTTGCCCTGCACGGCGATGCGGTTGGAGCTTTCAAACTGCCCTACCCCCTGCACCAGCTGCACCTTGCGCTGCTTGGCCAGGGCCGCCAGACCGCCAGTGAGCTTGTTCACCACCGCTTGCTTGCCGGCACGCATCTGCTCCAGATCGATCTGCGGCGCGCCGAAGCTCACTCCCATGTGACTGATCTCCTTGGCCTCGTTGAGGATGGCGGCGGTATGCAGCAGAGCCTTGGAGGGGATGCAGCCGACATTGAGGCAAACCCCGCCGAGGTTGGGATAGCGCTCGATCAGCACCGTCTTCAGGCCCAGATCGGCAGCACGAAAGGCCGCGGTATAGCCGCCAGGGCCAGCCCCCAGCACCGCCACCTGGGCCTGGATCACCTCGTTAGTCTGTGCATCGGTCATGTCGGGCTCCTGGTTAAGAAATGGGACGCAGAGGACGCAAAGAAGCGCAAAGAACGCAGAGAAATAAGTTCGCTACCAGTGCAACCCAGAAAAAAAGCAAACATTCAGGACACAGAGGGTTGAGTTATTCTTCTCGCAAGAACAGCTTCACAAACTCTGCGCTCTCTGCGCTCCTTTGCGTACTCTGCGTCCTGAGTTCCTGCTGCGTCCAAAATTACAACAACAACCGGCGGATGTCGCCCAGTAGGCTGGCCAGCAGGCTGGTGAAGCGCGCACCC
>JADGBD010000152.1:654-5403 GCA_015231665.1 Gammaproteobacteria bacterium | reverse complement strand
TCCGCTCAGCGAACGGCTTAAGCAGCCGTAAATGTCTTTAAGTTGACGCCATTGGGGCTTAACCGCCTGATTCAAAATAACCCTTTGCGTCCTTTGCGTTCTCTTGGCGTTCTTTGCGATCCGCTTTTAGCCGCTGATGCCGAGTTCTTGGCGCAAGGCCTGCAGGGCGGTTTCGGCGCTGGTGAAGTCGTAGTGGTTCAGGGCTTCCAGCAGCCGCTGGGCGGCGGCTGACTGGCCCAGCTGGCTGGCGCATTGTTGTGCCAGCTCCAGGCTGTGGACATCGAAATCTTCCAGCCGTCGTTCCAGTTCCGCCAGCAGGGGCTGCAGGTGCTGAGGATCTATGCTCGCGACTGGCGCATCGGGCACAGCTGGCTGATCTGACGCGGCGGCCTGGGTTTGGCTGGCGACTGGCGGCGGCAGGGGCCGAGTCAGCCGCTGCACCGGGATGCGCACGCAGAAATTGCTGCCCTCGCCGGGCTGGCTGGTGAGGCTGATTTCGCCGCGCAGCAAGCCGAGCAGCTTGCGCACCAGGGCCAGGCCTATGCCCATGCCACCCTGTTCGCGAGTGGTGGAGCCATCCGCCTGGCTGAAGGCTTCAAACAGGTGCGCCTGTTGCTCGGGGGCTATGCCCATGCCCTGGTCGATGACCTCCAGGCGCCAGGTCAGCCCGTTCCAGTCCTTCTCCAGGCCATGGGCAAGCACCACCTCACTGCCCGCCGGGCTGAATTTGACCGCGTTATCCAGCAGATAGCCAAGAACGCAGCCAATCAGGGTGGCATCGCCCTCCACACCTTCCGGCAGGCCCGCCTCCGGCCGCAGACTCAGGCGAATGTTTTTGAAGTGCGCCGGCTGGGCCACCTCGGCGAGGGCCGCCTGCAGGCAGTCATTGAGGCGGAGAGGTTCGCAGTGCAGGCTCAGGGCGCGGTCGTCATCGCGAGCAACAAGCAGCACCCTGGCAAGCATTTTATTGAGGCTGTCGGCGGCGCTGTGCAACTGCTCAATCTGATGACGCTGCTGATCATTCAGCGGCGAGGCCATGAGGGTGGCCGCATTGCCCAGAATGGCGTTGAGCGGCGTGCGCAACTCATGGTTCATGTTGGCAAGAAACTGCATCTTGGCTCGACTGGCCACCCCGGCCTCGGCCATGGACTGCTTGAGGGCATGGGTGCGCTGGGCCACCTGGCGCTCCAGTTCGCGGGTCAGCCGGTGCAGGGCCAGGTGGGTGGCCACCCGGGCGAGGACCACATCGGCAGAAAAGGGCTTGGTAATGTAGTCCACCGCGCCCAGGGCCAGGCCCTGGCTCTCCTGCTGGGTATCGGTGAGGGCGGTGACGAAGATCACCGGGATGTCACGGGTCTGGGGGTCGGACTTGAGCCGGCGGCAGACCTCAAAGCCGTTCATGTCCGGCATCATGATATCCAGCAGAATCAGGTCCGGCTGGGGCTGCTGAACGGCAAGCTGCAGGGCCTTTTCCCCCTGGGGCGCGGCCATCACCTGGTAGTGATGCTCCAACAGATCGGTCAGAATCTGCAGGTTGATCAGCTCGTCATCCACCACAAGTATGCTTGTCATGCTCGAATGTCCTGCATTGTTTGATTGGCTTTCAGCGGCCAACTCGCTCTCTTTCATCTGGGTTGTTGCAGAGCCCGCTCAAGTGACTGCTGGGCGAGCAGGGCCTGGTCGAATTCAAAGGCAGCCACCACTGGCTGCGGCTATGGCTCCAATGGCGTCAACTTAGCACCAAAGCGCTGGCTGAGCGAAGCGGTGTCCTGAGCCTAGCCGAAGGGCCGAAGCCAGCCGCCGCTCGCTTCGGCTCCGCTCAGCGAACGGCTTAAGTAGCCGTAAATGGCTTTAAGTTGACGCCATTGGCTATGGCTCTAGTCTGAAATTGCTGGCGTAGCGCTCGATCGCCTCCTCCAGCAACATGGCCTAACTCCGGGTCAGGCCAAGCAGCAGATCGACCAGCTCCGCACTGGCGCTGGTCAGCTCATCAAAGCGATTTAACGCCTGCTCTGGAGCAAGCTCGGCTAGCTCGCGGGCAAGGCGGTGGAGCTCATCGTGCCGGGCGAGGAGGAAGGGATAGGCCGGCGAGCCGCCAAAGCGCTCCTGGCCTATGCCGCGATACCAGTGGGCGAACTGGCAATCCTGCTCGCCCAGCTCCGGCGGCTGGCTTTCGATAGGCGCGCTGAAATGGGCCTGCAGCTGCTCCATCCAGAGCTGATGGGCGTGGATGGCAACATTGAGGTCGTAATACTCCGTCGGCCCCTGCCGGAAGCGGCTGAGCTGGCGCCAGGTCTGTTCCGCGCGCCACTGTTGATCCCAGTCAACCAGCGCGGCCGCCGGCATGGGTCGGGCGATGCCATAGCCCTGGGCATACTGGCAGCCGAGCTGATTGAGCATCAGCGCCAAGCCTATGCTTTCCACCCCCTCGGCGACCACCGGCCGGTGCAGGGCATCGGCCAGGCGCACCACGCCTTCGACGATGTCCTGATCGCCGACGTCATCGAGCATGGCGCGAACAAAGTTCTGGTCGATCTTGAGTATGTCGATCGGCAGCCGATGGAAAGAGATCAGCGAGGAATAGCCGGTGCCGAAGTCATCCAGGGCGAACTTCAGCCCCAGGGCGGCGCAGGCCTTCATCGTCTTGGCCACCTCGGCGGTGTCATTGATCGCGCAGGTTTCCAGCACCTCCAGCTCCAGATAGCCGGGCAGATCGGCGGGATAGCGGCCGAGCAATTGTTCAAGGAAGCCAACAAAGCCCCTCTGCTGAATGTTGCGCGGGCTGATGTTAACGCTGATGGGCAAATACAGACCCTGACTGCGCCAGCTCAGGTGCTGGTCTATGGCCGCCTGCAGCACCCACTCGTCGAGGGCCAGCTCCATCGGGCTGTCCTGGATCAGGTAGAGAAACTGATTGGGATAGAGCAGCCCCTTGTGCGGATGATTCCAGCGCACCAGGGCCTCAACCCCGGCCAGCTCGCCGCTGCGCAGCTCGATCCGCGGCTGGTAGTGGAGCAGCAGTTGATCGCCGCGCAGGGCCATTTCGATCTCCGCCACAGCCGCGCGCATGGCGCTTTGGCGATTATCCCAAATCTCCTCGTGCAGGCAGTAGCAGTTCTTGCCCTTCTGCTTGGCTCCATACATGGCCTGATCGGCGTGGCGCAGAAGAATGTCGGCGGCACTGTCATCCTGAGGAAACAGGGTGATGCCGATGCTGGCGGACAAATGCAGGCGATAGCCGTCCACCGCAAAGGGCTCGACTATGGCCTGGAGCAGCCGCCGGCCGACTTCCTCGGCCTGGTGGACGTTGTCCAGGTTGTTGATCAGGATGGCAAACTCATCGCCACCGATACGCGCCAGGGTGTCCTCCTCGCGCAGTTCCCGCTGCAGGCGTTCGGCCAGTTGCACCAGCACCCGGTCGCCGGCCTGGTGACCGTAGGTGTCATTCACCGGCTTGAAGCCGTCCAGGTCCAGGTAGCAGACCGCCAGCAGCCGCCGCGAGCGCCGGCTCAGCGCCATCGCCTGCTGCAGTCGATCCGCCAGCAGCTGGCGGTTGGGCAGGCCAGTGAGCAGATCGTTGTAGGCCATGAACTGAATCTGCTGCTGGATGCGCTTGCGCTCGTAAAAATCGTAGGCCAGATCGGCGATCAGGCTGGCCAGGCGGATGTCGTCCTCATCGTAGTTCTCGGCCTTGTTGCCCAGCCCTATGATGGCGACGATGCGCTGGTTGCGGAATACCGGCAGGGTCAGTTCCCGCACCAGCGACGGGTGGCCCTCGGGCAGGCCCTTGCGGTGGCTCAGGCTGGCGTAGTCGTTGTGCAGCACCGGCCGGCGCTGGTAGACGCAATCCACCCAGACACCGGCCTGGCCGATGGGATAATGCTGGCTCGCGCCGGCGGCTGAGCACATTTCTCTGAGGGTGCGGCTGGACCAGACCTGCAGCGAGACTTCTGTCTGTGCTGGTGTTTGCGCTGGCACCTGCAAAGAGGCCTGGCCTTCATCGATAAAGTGAAAGAAACCGACGCTGCTGGCGGTCATCGCCTCGGCCTGATCCAGGGCATATTGCAGCAGGGCCTCCGGCTCCTCGCTGGCAAGCATGTCGACAAGCCGCTGGCGCAACTGACCCAGGGCTTCAGCTTCTTTGCGCCGACTGATGTTACGCAGAAAAGAGAATATCCGCCCCCCCTCTACCCAGGCGTGGCTGATGGAAACCTCCACCGGCCAGACAGAGCCGTCCTTGCGCCGGTGGCGGGTCTCGAAGATGGCACCGCCATCCCGCATGATCTGCCCCAGGCGTTGTTCAATCTCTGCCGGGCTCTGCTGCGCCTCCAGGTCGGCGATGGACAGTTGCAGCAATTCCTCGCGGCTGTAGCCGGATTCGCTGCAATAGATGTCGTTGACCTCGCGCACTCGGCCCTGGGTATCGACCATGAGAAAGCCATCCTTACTGCCATCCAGCACCGCCTGATAGCGCACTCCAGCCTCCAGCAAGGCCTGCTCGGCCTGGTGCTGCTCGGCGCGGTCAGTCAGGGTCAGGCGAAAGCCGATGCTCGGCCCCTGCTCATGGCAGACCAGCCCCAGCTGCACCGGCACAAGTTGCTGTGTTGGTTCTTGGGCTGGTTCCTGATCTGGCTCCTGAACTGGTGCCTGATTTGGCGCCTGATCTGGCGCTGGCTGATGGCCCTGGGGTCCGTGGCGCAGCAGATGCAGGTTCAGTCTGAGGGTTTGGCGCGACTGGCGCGCCTGGTC
>JADGBD010000152.1:0-628 GCA_015231665.1 Gammaproteobacteria bacterium | reverse complement strand
GGGATCGGCAATCAGCAGGCGAAACAGATGGGAGATGGCCTTATCCCGCGGGTAGTCGAGCATCAGGCTGGCGGTGAGATTGAGTTCCTCGATACGCCCCCGCTCATCCAGAGACACCAGCCCCACCGGAGCATGGTCGAACAGTTGGCGGTACTTGTCCTTGGCCTGCTCCAGGCTTGACTGGGTGCTGAACAGCTCCTCATTCTGGACCCGCAACTCCTCTTGATGGACGTTCAAATCCTCAAGGATGTGATGCACCAGCTCCAGGGTCTTGGGGTCGCTGATTGCATATTTTTTCAATAACTCTTCTGGCGTCAAACTGCCCCCTTGCCACTCAGCCAAAATTCCTAAAATTGAAGTTGAAGTATCAGATTTGTTTGATTTTTATCTCCAAGGGGAGGACTATCCCGGATGGCTTCGAGCTTAGCATAGCAACCGAAAAAATCAGACTGACAATCGTCAAACCCTGGCTGAGCGGAGCAGCGTCCTGAGCCTAGCCGAAGGGCCGCAGCCAGCCGCCGCTCGCTTCGACTTCGCTCAGCGAACGGCCTCAGCCGCCAGCACTAACCCCCGGCCGCCTGGCTGACCACCTCCGCCAGGCTCCGGGCGAGGCGGTTGACCTTCTCCT
>JADGBD010000151.1 GCA_015231665.1 Gammaproteobacteria bacterium | reverse complement strand
CCCACTTAGCTCAAGGGGAAGAACAGGCTAACAAGGGAGATTTTGTCGAGGACTTTTCCATGGCCGCCTTGATCGCAGAAATGGATTAGGAGGCCTGACGGCCTGTTATCGGATTACCCCAAGAGCACGTGACTTTCAAACTTCAAACTTCACCCTTCAAACTTCCGCCCAATGGCGGCAAAGTCTCGAATTGCGGGAAACTCATCCACCTGCCGTAGCGGGCCTTTGGAGTCCGGCGCCAGGATTGCCAGCAGCCAGCGGATGCCGTAGTCCCGCGCCGAGCGCAGTACCGAGAGACTGTCATCCACAAACAGGCTGCGCTGCGGGTCGAAAGGCTCCACCTGCTGCAACCGCGTCCAGAAAGCCGGCTCCTCCTTGGCAAAGCCGAGGTCATGGGCGCTGATGATGTTGTCGAAATGGCCTGCCAGCTGGGTTTTTTCCATTTTCAGCTTGAGAGATTTCTGATGGGCGTTGGTCACCAGGGCAACGCGCTTGCCCTGGTGTTTCAGCCCTTCAAGAAACTCCAGCACATGGGGGTGCACGGCGATCAGATGGCTGACCTCCTCCTTGAGCAGGGCGATATCCAGCTCCAGCTGCTGGCTCCAGTGATCGACACAATACCATTCCAGGGTGCCCTGGGCATCGGCGTAGCGCGCCAGCAGTTCGGCCTTGGCCTGCTCCAGCGCCAGACCGCGGACCTCGGCGTAACGCTTGGGCACATGCTCCAGCCAGAAGTGGTTGTCGAAATGCAGGTCCAGCAAGGTGCCATCCATGTCCAGCAGAACGCTGTCCACCTGCTCCCAGTCGATTGGCCCCCCTTGCGGCGACGGATTCAAAGGTAGTAAACCGATTTGGTCATCAGCTTGGAGGTGAGCTTCATCCCCAGGCGAATAGGCAGGGGCAAGGGCGCGCCGCCGGCCTCCAGCGCGGTGGTGGCGTGGTGCATCTCGTCCTCGCGCATCTGTTCGAGAATCGCCTTGCCCTTCTGATCCTGCGGCGGCAACTGGCGCAGATGCTCGTCGAGATGGGCGCTGACCTGTTTTTCGGTTTCGGCGACAAATCCCAGACTCCACTTGTCGCCGGCAATCCCGGCCGCCGCGCCAATGACGAAGGACCCGGCATAGAACAGGGGATTGAGCAGGCTCTTGCGGTCATCCAACTCCTGCAAACGACGCTCGCACCATTCCAGATGATCATTCTCCTCCTGCGCCGCCCGCTCCATGCTCTGGCGCACCCGCGGCAGGCGCGCAGTGAGGGACTGCCCCTGATAGAGCGCCTGAGCGCAAACCTCGCCGGTGTGATTGATGCGCATCAGCCGGGCCGCATGGCGCCGCTGCTCCTCGCTCATCTCCACATCATCCAGCCGAGCGGCGGGATTGGGCCGCTCGGTGACCTGGGGCTTGCCAAATACGGTGCGCAGGGCGTTGTCCAGAGAGACCAGCAACTGGTCGGCCGGGCTAAGCTGACGATGAATCATGCTCGATGCTCCTTTGATGAGGATCTGGAGGGATTTGCGGCCATTGTAGACCATGGCAACTGCCGGGCAACCAGTTCAATCGGATGCAGCAGGGGCATATCCATGCCCCGCAAGCGCAGCGCCCGGCGCAGATGCAGGGCGCAGCCGCTGTTGGAGGTGACGATAAAATCCGGCCGCAGCCGCTCGATCTGCTCGAGCAAAGGCTCGGCCAGCTGATCCGCCAGCTGGGGTTGCTCGATCAGCTGCAGGCCGGCGCCACCGCAACAGCCGAGGCTGTTTTCCAGGCTCAGAAGCTGAATCTCGGGAATCCGCTGGAGCAAGCGCCACACCGCCTGCTCCGTCCCCAGGCCATTGCGCAGGGAGCAAGGGCTGTGCAGCGCAACCCGGGCAGCCAAGGGCTGCAGGGTCAAGCCCGCCGGCCAGGTCTGGCGGGCGATGAAGGCACTGGCATCTTCCAGCTGATCACCAAACTGCTGGCGCAACTCGGCGCCGCAACCGCTGCTGAGACTGAGGATGGGGCCGGCCTCGACAAAGGCCTGGCGATTGGCCTGGCGCAGTGGCTCGCTCGACTCTGCAAAGCCCTGATGCCGATGCAGGGCGCCACAACAGCCCTGCCCCGGGGGAATGCTCAATGGAATCTGCAGGGCGGCGCAGAGCCGCACCAGGGCATGCTGCGCCGGGCTGTCGTTGAGCTGACCGATGCAGCCGAGAAACAGCGCCGTTTGTCCCTGCACCACTGGTCCCCGCACCACTGGCCCAGCGACGGCAGGCCCAGGCTGCAGTGGCCTTGCCACTTGCGGCAGCAACTCCAGCAAACGCCGCCAGCTGCCCCAGCTGAGGCCCTCGGCCAGGCGATGCAGTCCCGGCAGATTCAAGCCTCGCGCCAGCTGTTGCAGCCAGGGCCTTTGCCCCCAGCGACTGAGCTGATCCAGCCGCCACGAGGATTTTTTCGGCAAACGCTCAAGGCCGGCGTCGATGATCAGGCTATACTCCACCGCCGAGGGACAGGCCTTGGCGCAATTGAGGCAATGCAGGCAGCCGCGCAGATGGGCCTCAAGCTGGGTGCTCGCATCCAGGTCGCCAGTCAGCATGCCCTGAATCAGGGCGATGCGCCCGCGCGGCGAATCCGCCTCATTCGCCCGCAGGGCATAGGTGGGGCAAACAGCCAGACAAAGCCCGCATTTGACGCAGCGGTCGGCCTGTTGCAGCAATTGGGAGTCGTTCAATTCGATTTCGTTCTTGTGATCAAAGCAGGCAAAATACCCGGCCTATTCTATCAGCCCGGAACATTTCGGGCCTGTACCTGGCCTATGCCTTTATCTGGCCTAACGCTCATGGGGCGGACAGCACCACCCCAGAACATGAAACTACTCCTAAATCGATGGGACGCAGAGGACGCAAAGAAGCGCAAAGGACGCAGAGAAGAATGAGGAAGAAGTAGCCCGGATGGAGTGAAACGGAATCCGGGGTTGCCGTTAGACATGGCTACCCCGTTGCACCTCCGAGCCAGGGCTCGAAACTCCCAGATTGACAGGCGGCAATGTTGTTTCACAGTAAATCGGAGGGCGCATGTCCTATTATCGCCAGCATCTGTTCTTCTGCACCAATGACCGGGATGACGGCAGCGACTGCTGCGCCCGCTTCAACGCCCGCAGCGCGCGCGATTATCTGAAGCAGGCCTGCAAGCAGGCCGGCATCCACAAGGAAGGTGGCGTGCGCATCAACACCGCCGGCTGCATGGGCCGCTGTGAGCAGGGGCCGGTGATCGTCGTCTATCCCGAGGGGGTCTGGTACACCTATGTCGACCAGGAGGATCTCGACGAGATCCTCGAAAGCCATTTGCTCGGCGGCAAACCGGTAGACAGGCTGCGCATCCCCGCCGGCTGAAACTTTCGCAGATGCGGCTTGATTTGTCCGTCAGGGCTATGTATATTTCGCCGTCTTTTTCGGGGTAAACCCAACCTAGTTGCTATGGGGCAGCATTCAATGACAACTGTAAGCACAAAACCGGCCGACGTACGTCGCGACTGGTATCTGATCGACGCATCTGGCAAAACGCTGGGCCGCCTGGCCACCGAAGTTGCCCGTCGCCTGCGCGGCAAGCACAAGCCGGAATACACCCCCCACGTTGACACCGGCGACTACATCGTCGTCGTCAACGCCGAGAAGGTGGCCGTTACCGGCAACAAGTTGCAGGACAAGATGTACTACCAGCACACCGGCTACATCGGCAACATGAAATCCATCAACCTGCAGGACCTGCTGGCCAAGGCCCCGGAGCGCGTGATTGAACAGGCGGTCAAGGGCATGATGCCGCGCAACCCCCTGGGACGCGCCATGTTCAGCAAGCTCAAGGTCTACGCCGGCGCTGAACACAAGCATCAGGCCCAGCAGCCCAAAACCCTAGAAATCTAATCTTTTCGGACAGACAAGCATCATGGCGGAAGTAATCAACTGCACCGGTCGCCGCAAAACCTCCTCTGCTCGGGTTTACCTGAGCTCAGGCAGCGGCGCCATCACCATCAACAACCGCAGCCTGGAAGAGTTTTTCGGCCGCGAAACCGCCCGTATGGTGGTTCGTCAGCCCCTGGAAAAGGTCGACATGCTCAACAAGGTTGACCTGAAGATCAGCGTCTCCGGCGGCGGCATCACCGGCCAGGCCGGCGCCATCCGTCACGGCATCGCCCGGGCCCTGTCGCTGTTCAACGAAGACCTGCGCTCACCCATGCGCCAGGCCGGTTTCCTCACCCGCGACGCCCGCATGGTCGAGCGCAAGAAGGTAGGCCTGCACAAGGCCCACAAGCGTCCTCAGTACTCCAAACGCTGATACCTGCGCTATTTTTGGAAAGGACTCCCTACTGGGGACTCGTCTAATGGTAGGACAGCAGACTCTGACTCTGTATGTGGGGGTTCGACTCCCTCGTCCCCAGCCAATCAACTAAATCAGCAACTCCCACCAACTCCCTAAGCCAGCGTAAAAGCTGGCTTTTTTATGCCTGTCATCTATCATTGAATCCCAGAAAAACCCAGGTCACCCCATCATTTTGGGGGCATATTTGGGGGCATAATTTTGGGCTGTTTTTGCTATGCCCCCAAACTGCCCCGGAGCCCAGTATCTATGCGGGTTTCAGCGATTTGGTACCCCCAAAACAGCATGGGAGCCAAATTGAGGGAGTCGAATTAAGGAGGCAACATGAAATTGACAGCACTAGAGATCAAAAGCGCCAAACCCAAGGCCAAGCCCTACCGCTTGGCCGATGGCGAAGGGCTATATCTCGAGATCAGTCCAGCAGGCGGCAAACACTGGCGGCTGAAGTACCGCTTTGACGGCAAGGAAAAGCGGCTGGCCTTGGGGGCATTCCCCGAAACCTCGCTTGCCGATGCCCGAAAGGCCAAGATGGAAGCCCGCGAAGCCCTGGCCAAGGGTATTGATCCCGGCATTCAGCGCAAAGTGGACAAGGCCCGGCGATCTGCCGACACCTTTGAGGCCCTGGCCACCGAGTGGGCAGAAAAATACCAAGCGGAGTGGAGCCCCAACTACATGGCCGAAACCCAGCGCCGCCTAAAGCGCGAACTGTTCCCCCATCTTGGGGACAGGCCAGTGGTGGAGATCAGTCCGCCCGAGCTGCTGGCGGTATTGCGCCGGATTGAGGCCCGAGGGGCGCTTGATTTGGTGAGGGATGTTCGCTCAGTGGCCAGCCGGGTTTTTCGCTATGCCGTAGCCACCGGCCGGGCTGAGCGCGATCCGGCCGCCGATCTGCTGGGGGCATTCAAAACCCGGCCGGTAAAACATCATGCCGCGATTACAGACCCCCAGCGCGTGGGCGAACTGCTGAGGGCGATTGACGGCTATCAGGGGGACATAGTTACCCGGCTGGCCTTTCGGCTGGCACCGCTGGTTTTTGTCCGCCCTGGCGAGCTGCGCCAAGCCGAGTGGCAAGAGTTCAACCTTGCAGCCGCTGAATGGCGAATCCCAGCCGAGAAAATGAAAA
>JADGBD010000150.1 GCA_015231665.1 Gammaproteobacteria bacterium | reverse complement strand
AGGTGCATACGGTGTGGGATCTGGGTTGGAACGATTCGATGGTGATCATCATGGCGCAGCGGCTGCGCTCAGAGCTGCGGGTGATTGATTACATCGAGGATAGCCACAGAACCCTGGACTGGTATGTGGCGGAGCTGAGGGAGCGGCATTACAACTGGGGCACGGATTTTCTGCCGCATGACGCGGCGCACGGTGATTTCAAGACTGGCCGATCAACCAAAGACCTGCTGAAACGGCTGGGGCGCAAGTCGATCAAGCTGACGCCGAATGTGGGCATTGAGCACGGTATCAAGGCGGCGCGGATGAGCTTTGGCCAATGCTATTTCGACCGCGACAAGACCGCGCGCCTGGTGGAGTGCCTGAAGCGCTACCGCCGCGGCGTGCCGGTGACAACGGGCGAGCCGGGTAAGCCGGTGCATGACGAGTTCAGCCATGGGGCGGACGGGTTTAGGTACCTGGCGCTGGTGGCGGATCAGATGGGTAACGACGACGAGCGGGTGATTCCGCGGGTAGCCACACGGCAGCCATACGACCGAGCGATGGGGTACTGATGATTGATCCTGCATTGATTGATGAGCTGGCCGAAGGCGATGCCGAGGTGCTGATGTTTGTCGCGGACCCGGCCAGTGGCGATTTTTACTATGACCCCGAGGCCATTGCTGAGATGGAGGCGGAGGCTGAGGCGCTGCGGTCGATGCTGCTGGAGCAGGTGTCGGCGGACCTGGAGCGCAAGCGCAAGGAGGCCATCGATGGGCGTGCGCAGTCGGGCATAGAGCAGATTTGGCTGGAAGATGAGGAAGCCTACGAGGGCATAGACGATGCCAACCGCGACGAGGCGGTGGGCAGTGCGCGAGTGACCAAGGCGCGCTACGAGGTGGGCACGGCAGAGACGCGCTCAGGCCAGCCAGGTGGTAGCACGGTGCTGCTGAACATCACGCGGCCCTATGTGGATGCGGCGACGGCGCGCGTGGGTGACATGCTGCTGCCGACCGATGACCGCAATTGGACGATCAAGCACACGCCGATTCCGTTCCTGAAGGAGCTGAAGCAGATGGCGCCGATGAATCCGGAGGCGGCCGGCCTGGCGGATCAGTTTGCCCAGATCGAGCAGCAGGCGAAAGAGGCGGCGGAGCGTGCCGAGAAGCGGATTGAAGATTATCACGTCGAGTGCCAGTACCACATGGAGGTGCGGCGGATGATTGAGGACGCCGGGCGCCTGGGTACCGGGATACTCAAGGGGCCTTTCCCGAAGGTGGATACCAACTCGGGCGAGGTGCAGCCGGCGAGCAAGTGCATTTCGCCCTGGGATTTCTACCCCGACCCGGCCTGCGGCGATGACATTCAGAACGGCCGCTTTGTGTTTGAGCGCGAGCTGATTACCGCCAAGCGCCTGCGCGAGCTGCGCGATGAGCCGGGGTATCTGGCGGAGCAGATTGAATCCTGCCTGAAAGAAGGGCCGGCCAAGCGCGTGGTGGAGAACGACGACGACCGGCCGGTGAAGGATTCCGAGCTGTTTGAAATGTGGACCTGCCACACCGAGATTGCGCCGGATGAGATGGAGGCCTGCGGCTGTATCTGCAGCGATGAGGCGGCGATTGAGGCGGAGCGGATACCGGCGCTGATTACTCTGGTCAACGACCGGGTGATTCGCGCGGCAGAAGACCCGCTGGAAGGCAAGAGCTATCCCTATGACGTGATGTGCTGGCAGCGCCGGCGCGATCATTGGGCGGGGATTGGCGTGGCGCGGCAGATTCGCACGCCGCAGCGCGGGATTACCGCGGCGGTGCGTAATTTGATGGACAACGCCGGCCTGGCTGGCGGGCCGCAGATTCTCTCCAGGCTGGGCATAGTCGAGCCGGCCGATGGGAATTGGACTCTGGCGCCGCGCAAGCATTGGCATATCCATGAAGACGCGGATATTCGTCAGCTGACCGAGGCCTTTGCCACGGTGGAGTTCCCGATGATGGAGCAGCAGCTGCTGAACATCGTCCAATTCTTCACCAAGATGGCCGAGGATGTGACTGGCTTGCCACAGCTGATGCAGGGCAGCCAGGGCAAGGCGCCGGACACGGTGGGCGGGATGCAGATGCTGAACAACAACGCCAATACGGTGCTTAGGCGCCTGGCGCGGTTGTTCGATGATGAGATTACCGAGCCGCACATTCGCCGCTACTACGAGTGGATCAAGCTCTATGGCGAGCCAGAGGAACAGGGGGATTTCAGCATCGATGCGCGCGGATCGACGGCACTGGTGGAGCGCGACATCCAGACCCAGGCGATCATCCAGATGGGCAAGCTGGTGGGTAACCCGGCCTTTGGCATAGACCCAAAGAAGTGGATCACGGAATGGCTGAAGTCGCAGCGGCTGGACCCGGCACGCTATACCATGGACGAGGAGCAGATGGCGAAGATGCAGCAGGCGATGGCGCAGAAGCAAGACCCGCAGATGATGGTGGCGCAGATGCGCGCCCAGACCGAGATGCAGAAGGAGCAGCTGCGCCAGCAGTCGGATATGGCCGAGCTGCAATTCAAGGCGAAAGAGGCGGAGCGGCAGCGGCAGTTTGAGATGGCGATGAAAGAGCGCGATCTGCAGATGCGGGCGATGGAGTACGCCGAAAAACGGGGCATGGAGCTGACCCGGCTGAAAGCCGACCTGCAGAAGTTCACGCTGGGCCAGCGCCATGACAAGGAGAAGTTCGTCAACGAGATTGCGGTAAAGAATCGCTTTGGCCATGGCATTTAAGCTGGACGATACCGAGCGGCATTCCAGCCTGTGGCGGAAGCTGGCGGAGCATTACCAGCAGCGCCTGGCCCTGTTGCGGGCAAAGAATGACGGCGATCTGGATGAGGCGAGGACGGCGCGAATCCGCGGCCAGATTGCCGAGGTAAAACAGTTTTTGGACCTGGCCGAGCCAGGACCGACCACCGGCGCGGTCGACCGCCCCGGTAATCGATGAACGGCCAGCAGGCCCTTCATTATCGTGACCGCCGAGAGGCGGTTTTTTTATGCAGTGGAGCAACCGAATGACTGATGTGAATCAGACAGAAGACCAAGAGCCTATGACCCAAGAGCAAGCCGAGGCCGCCTACCAGGCCGCCGAGGATGCACTGGAAGCAGGCTTTGCCGAAGCGCGCGGCGGCGATGATGCCGATAGCTATGAAACCGAGAGGACCGCACCGAGCAGCAGCCAGGCCGAAGCGCCTGCAGCAGGGACCATCGCTGGCTTTACCGAAGATCAGATCAAGCAAATGTTTGGCCGCCTGCACAAGCTCGATGAGCTGGAGCAGACCACTCGACAGACGCGGGATCAGCTGTTCGGCAAGCTGGGCGAATTCAATCGGAGCCTGCAGCAATTGCAGCAGCAGAAGGGCGGAGTCTCGGCGATAGATGTCAAGCGCTTGAAGCGACTGAGCGAGTACGACCCCGAGCTGGCGGCAAGCCTGGCGGAGGATTTGAAAGAGCTGTCGCTGGGCGGTGGTGGTCCTGCGGGACCGAGCCGCGAGGAAATTGGTCAGTTTGTTTCGCATTTCGTCAACAACGCGGTGCAGCAGACTCGCCAGCAGATGGCGGCAGAGTACGAAACCAAGCTGCTCAAGACCCAGCATGGGGATGTTGAGCAGACCGTGAATTCTCCGGATTTCAAGGCCTGGGTGGCCGCGCAAGACGCCACTACCCGCCACCAAATTTGGAACAGCAACGATGGTTTGTATCTGTCGCGCAAGCTGGGCGAGTTCAAGCAGTGGCGCGACGGGAGTTCATCTGCACAGTCCAGCTCCAAGCAGGACCGATTGCGCCGGGCCGCAGCGCCAGGGCGCACCACAGCGCCGGCTACTCATGCCGGTATGACAGATGACGATGCCTTCCTGGCCGGATTCCGCGCCGTGAGAGGGCAAGGTTTACGATAATTTAGGAGTCTATTGCGATGGCAATTCAGAAATATACGACCGCCGCAGGGCGGATTAACAAACTCAAGGGCGAAATCCTGGCTCATGCCATGCCCGTCGAGGTGCTGGGTATCACCGGCACGCAGAAGCAGATGCCGAAGAACAAGGGCGACACCATTGTGTTCCGCCGTTGGCTGCCCTTCGGTGGCGTGGATAACCAGTTCATCACCCCCGGCGCGACCGATGCGGCGAGCGAGTATGAACAGGCCCACATGCTGGAAGAAGGCGTGACCCCTTCAGCCGAAACCCTGACGCCGGCGGATGTGACCGCTACGCTGCAGGAATACGGCGTGCTGTTTGCTTTGACCAACAAGGCGGCCGATCTGTACGAAGACGATATGCCTGCCGAGATGAAGAAGCAGACCGGCGAGCGTATCGGCCTGGTGCGTGAAATGAGCCGCTACGGCGCGCTCAAGGGTTCCACCAACAAGTATTACGCCGGTGGCACCAGCCGCGCGACCGTGGATGAGAAGGTCAGCATCAATCTGCTGCGCAAGATCACCCGTTCGCTGAAGACCAATCACGCGAGCATGATCACCAGCATCCTGGCGCCTAGCCCGAACTACGGTACCAGCGCGATTGAGGCCAGCTATCTGGTGTTCGCGCATACCGACTGTGAGGCGGATATTCGTGACCTGACCGGCTTTACCCCGGTGGCCGAGTACGGTACCCGCAAGCCCATCCATGAGATGGAAGTGGGCAGCGTCGAAAACTTCCGTTTCGTCCTCAGCCCTGAGCTGGTGCCGATCCAGGATGCCGGCGCCGCAATTGGCGCCACTGGCCTGTATTCCACCACCGGCACCCTGATCGATGTCTATCCGGTGATAGTCGCCGCCGAGGATGCCTGGGGCCAGGTGGCCCTGCGCGGTGCGGATTCGATCGAGCCGACCTACCTGCCTCCGGGCCAGCGGGACAAGCAAGACCCGCTCGGTCAGCGCGGCTATGTGGGCTGCAGCACCTGGTTCACCAGTGTGGTGCTGAATAACGGCTGGATGGCGGTGGCAGAAGTCGGCGTGACCGATCTGGGTTAATCATTCGCGGCCCTTGATTGGGCCGCTTTTGCTTTAGGAGCATGAACGATGGCAATTACTGAAACGCAGAACAATGCGGTTGAAATCACCCGCATTGCCACTGGTAGCTATACCGATGATGCCGCCTCTCCGGCGGCGCCCGAGCTGACCCTTGGCTTCACCCCCAAGTACGTCAAGATGATCAACGAAACCACCCTGGTGATTCAGGAGTGGTTTGGCGGCATGGGTGATGCCGATGCCTTTCAGACCGCTGACACCGGCCTCGGTGCCACCGATCTGAGCAAGCTGACCTCTGGCGGGATTACCGTCAGCGGCGGCACTGTTACCCTGCCCGCTCCTGCGCAGAACAATGTGCTGCGCTGGGTGGCCATGGGCTGATGTTCCCTGTGTGAGTGCCATTTGCCCCGCTTCGGCGGGGTTTTTTTTGGCTGATTTTTGCGCCCTGCCGTGAGGTAGCGCGCCAGACCCGCAGTAGGAATAGCGGGCTCCTCTGAGCGAGACCGCCAGGGATGGTCCTT
>JADGBD010000149.1:3793-5504 GCA_015231665.1 Gammaproteobacteria bacterium | reverse complement strand
ATTTCCAGCACTTCCACGCCGGGTTCGAATTCCTCATCGGCGAGCACCCCCAGTGGCATGTTGCGCGCACTGATCTGGAGTAACAGCTGGCCCTGGTGGTCGATCAGGTAGATATCCGGAATGGCCCCGCTCCAGATCGTCATCAGGCCGCTGTAGATGTCCATCTGTAACAGCACGGCGGCGCAGAAGATGTCTGGCGGGAGGAAATCCCGCAGCTGCAGGTTGATCTCCCGGGCCATGTCTACCAGGGGTACGCCTATCTGGCTGAGGCGGAAGAAGGCCTGCTTGGCGGGGAAGGTGCCGATCGCCGCCACCAGGCCGTGGCCGGTGAAATCACCCAGCATCAGGTTGTACAGCCCGCCGGGGCCGAGGTCGGCAAGCAGCAGGTCACCGTTGAAGCCGCCCACCGGGGCGATGTGCTTGCGCAGGCCGCAGTCGGGCAGGTAGTTGCGCTGGTAGGCATCCTCCAGCAGATGCTGAACCACATTGCGTTCCTGATTGAGGTACTGGTTGAGGCGGTTGAGGTCGGTATTCTTGCGCTCGAGCTGCTGATAGAGCGACCGGATGCGCAGGTGGGCGCTGATCTTGGCCTCGAGCACGGGAAAGCTGATGGGCTTGCTGATGAAGTCATCGCCGCCGGCGGCCATGGCCTCGACGTAGGCCTCCTGGGAATTGAGCGCGGTGACGTAGATCACCGGCAGGTGGACCTGCTGGCGTTGATTGAGACGCTTGATCTGGCCGGTGGCGGTGCGGCCGTCCATGTTCTCCATCATGATGTCCATCAGCACCAGGTCGAATATCTGCTGCTGGCAGAGGCTCAGGGCCACGGCGCCGGACTCGGCCTCGACTACCTCGAAACCCTTGCCCTGGAGAAAGCGGCGCAGGAGGATACGGTTGGCAGCGACGTCGTCAACTACCAGAATCCTGCGGTCAACCAGATGGGAGGAGTTCAAGAGATCAGCCGATCTCGAATTTCCGATCAAAGCGGGCCATCAACAGCAGCTTGAGGATGTTGTCGGGTGCCTTGGTGATGCGAATCTCACGATCGTTGCGGCCGAGGGACTGCTTCATGTTCAGTAGCATGCCCATCGCCGAGCTGTCCATGGAGCTGACTTGGCCAAGATCAAGAATCAGCTTGGATTTGGGATCAACGGCATCCACTGCGTTGCGAAAATCGGTGTACAGATCAAACTTGAAATCGCCTGAGACTGCCAGGGTGGTGGTATCGCCGCTGGTAAAGGATTTGATCGATGACGCCATCTCGGCTTCCTCAGTGGTTTCTGAAAATCGGGGTTCTGGAGAGAATGGTGGAGCTTATTGCTCAGGGATTGTAAGCGCCATCCGCCCTAAGGGGAAGGGCTTATCCCGCCAGAACCCGAGGAAATCAGTCGCCGTGAGTCATGTTGTCGATGCGGCCGACAGCGCAGCTGACAAAGGACTTGGCCTTGCTGGCTGCCGCCTTCAGGCCTTCCACCGAGCCCACCTCGGGATAGCCCATCTGTGCCAGGGCAGTCACCAACTGGGGCCGCAGGGCCTCATCGGCCTCCACCTGGACTTGGCCCCCGGCCACATCCACTTCGACCTGGGCCACTCCGGCGATCTCCGCCAGCTTCTTGCGGATGCTGGTGGCGCAACCGTTGCACTTGATGTTTTCCACGGCAATGCTGTAGCTCATGATGCACCTGTCTTGTCATTCGGGGTTCGGGACTCG
>JADGBD010000149.1:0-3693 GCA_015231665.1 Gammaproteobacteria bacterium | reverse complement strand
TGCGTCCTCTCGGGCCTACTCAGTCACCTCGAATTTCTGCAGCCGGTAGAGGAAGGTGTCCCGCGAGATCTTCAGCAGGCGCGCCGCCTTGCTGCGGTTGCCGCCGGCCAGACGCAGGGCCTGGCGGAGGATTTCCGCTTCCAGCTCGTTGAGGTCAACTCCCTCCTCGGGCAGCTGGAACAGGCCGCGGGAGCCGCTGCGGGGGGCGCTTTTCATCTCCGCAGGCAGGTTCTCCGGCTGAATCAGCTGGCCGGGCAGCAGGATCACCATGCGCTCGGCGAAGTTGCGCAGCTCGCGGATGTTGCCCGGCCAGGCGTAGGCCTTGAGCAGGTTCATTGCGCCCACGCCGATCTGGGGTGCGCGGCGACCGTGGCTGCGGGCAAATTCACGGATGAAGGCCTTGAGCAGCAGGGGGATGTCGCCGCCGCGCTCGCTCAGCGCCGGTACTTCCAGGGGCACCACGTTGAGGCGGTAGTAGAGGTCCTGACGGAACCGGCCTTGCTCCACCCGCTCGAGCATGCGCTCGCCGGCGGAGGCGATCAGACGCACATCCAGCGCCTTGCCCGCCAGCTGGCCGGTTTCCAACAGGGCGAGCAGGCCGCTCTGCAGGGCCAGGGGCAGCTGGTCCACATCGCCGAGGAAGATGCTGCCGCCATCGGCTGCCAGGAGGGGTTGCAGGTCATCGAGAATGGCACAGTTGAGCACCAGAAAGGCCTTGCTGCGGCGCGGGCTGAGCTGGTGAATCTCGCTGGCGAGACGACAGCGGCCGCTGCCGACGCCGCCGCGCAGCAACACCGAGGCATCGGTGGCGGCGACCATGCGCGCCGCCTGCAGCACGCGCTGGAACTCGGCAGAGACGCCAATCAAATCGGTTTCAACCAGGGTTTTTTTCATTCTGTATCACTCCAATAATCCCGGGGCCGCCTGTTTCCAGTCGATCACCGTCGGGTAGATCAATACCACAAGCCCAAACAACACCAGGCTGAGCCCGGCGAGCAGGCGTAACCGCGCTCGCTTGGCCCAATCCTGAATTCTTCCCGCCAGCACGCCGGTGAGCATTACCGCCGGCAGGGTGCCGAGGCCGAATACCAGCATCAGCAGGCCGCCGAACAGGGCCGAGCCCTGACCGGCAGCGGCAATCAGCATGGCGTACACCAGGCCGCAGGGCAGCCAGCCCCAGATCAGCCCGTAGACCAGCGCCACCGATTTGCGCTGCACCGGCATCAGCCGGCTGGCGATGGGGCCAAGCCGGCGCCACAGCGGCAGGCCCAGGCGCTCGATGCCGATCAGCTGCGGCAGCAGGCCGGCGATATACAGGCCGATGAGGATCATCACCACCGCCGCCAGCCGTTGCGGCCAGCCCTGGCCCAGCCAGGGTTCGAGCAGCTCGAACAGGCCGGCACCAAAGGCACCGAACAGCAGTCCGGCGATGCTGTAAGTGATCAAGCGACCGCCGTTGTAGGCCAGCAAAAAGGGCAGCAGGCGGCGGTAGTCCTGACGAATCGGCTGGGGCAGGCCAAAGGTCAGCGCCCCCATGATGCCGCCACACATGCCAATGCAATGCAGGCCGCTGAGCAGGCCCACGGTAAAGGCAACGGCCAGCAAGGTCTCCACTTCAGCTCGACTCCGGGTGAATTCTACCGCCAAAGAATGCCCTCAAGTCTTGATCAAGAGCAAGTAAAAGCGGCCTTTGCCCAAATTATTTGGCCCAAGTTGGGGGATTTGCCCCATTTGCCCTGCCAGCGGCATGATTCCAAGTCCGACTGTGGCTATCGGCTTTGACCCGAGGGATGCGGCTGTAGATAGTGACGCAACTTGGTGATTGGTCCACCGAAGCGGTCCGCATCTGCCCGGACACCTACCTAATCGGAGAACAAGATGTCATTACCCCGTGCCTTGCCGCTGACCCTGCTCAGCCTGATTCCCTTGGCCACCTCGGCCGAACCTCTCACTGAAGATGTGCTGGTGACCGCCAGCAAGAGCGAACCCCCACCTGCCGTCCTGGGCCAACTCGAGGCCGAAGACCTGCAGCCGCTGATGTCCGCCACCAGCGACAGCGCCAGCCTGCTGCGGGATATCCCTGGGGTCAGCCTTTATGGTGCCGGTGGCGTCTCCAGCCTGCCGGTGATCCACGGCCTGGGGGATGATCGTTTGCGCACCAAGATCAACGGCATGGACCTGATCTCCGCCTGCGGCAACCACATGAACTCGCCCCTGTCCTATATCGACCCGAGCAATGTCGGCAAGGTCACGGTGTTCTCCAACCTGGCCCCGGTCAGCTCTGGCGGCGACAGCATCGGCGGCAGCATCATCGTTGATTCTGCCGCGCCCGAGTTTGCCGAGGCCGGCGGCCTGCTGCGCAAGGGCAGTGCTGGGGTCTCCTACCGCAGCAACGGCGACGCGCTCAGCGGCAATCTCTCCGCCACCCTGGCCAGCGACCGCTTCAGCCTGAACTATCAGGGCTCCACCGTCGAGTCGGAAAACTATAAAGCCGGCGGCAGCTTCAAACCCGCTGGCGTGGTCTATGCCAATGACCTGGGCGATCCCCTGCTGGATGGCGATGAAGTCGGCTCCAGCCGCTACAAGGCCAGCAACCAGGCGATCACCTTGGGGGTGCGCAACGACAACCATCTGTTCCAGTTCAAGGTCGGCATCCAGGATATTCCCTACCAGGGCTGGCCCAACCAGCGCATGGACATGACCGGCAACGAGAGCGAGCAGTTCATCCTCAGCTACAACGGCGACTACAACTGGGGCAAGCTGGAGGCCAAGGCCTACAAGGAACACACCCGCCACTGGATGCAGTTCGATCGCGACAAGCTCTTTTGGTACGGTCCCAACAACGTCCCAGGATCAGATGGCACGCCTTGCGTGGCGCTAGTACCCGGACCAAACGGCTGTGCCGCCGGTATGCCCATGTATACTGAGGCTGACAACCTGGGCTTCTCTCTCAAGGCGGACATCAACCTCAACGAGCGCGACCTGCTGCGCATCGGCGCCGAGACACAGAACTACACCCTGGACGAGTGGTGGGATGCCTCCGGCAAGGGCATGGCGCCCAACACCTATGTTAACTTCAACAATGGCGAGCGTGACCGGCGCGCCCTGTTTGGCGAGTGGGAGGCCAGCTGGAACCCGCAGTGGCTGACCCAGTTGGGTCTGCGCTATGAGCGGGTGAACATGGACACCGGGCCGGTGCAGGGTTATAGCGCTGCCTACGCGGGCGTGGATGCCAACCTGTTCAACGCCGCCGACCGCGCACGGGAAGACGATAATATCGACCTCACCGCCATGGCCCGCTTCACCCCGGACGACACGCGCAGTCTGGAGTTCGGCTACTCGCGCAAGACCCGCTCGCCCAATCTGTATGAACGCTATGCCTGGTCCACCCACGGCATGTCCATGCGCATGATCAACTGGGCCGGTGATGCCAATGGCTACGTCGGCAACCTGGGTCTGGAGCCCGAGGTGGCCCACAGCCTCAGCGCTACCTTTAATCTGCATGACCCGGATCAGACCCGCTGGGGTCTGAGCATCACCCCCTACTACAGCTACGTGGATGACTACATCGATGCGGCCCGTTGTGACAGAGGCGGCGCCCTGCCGAACAACGCCTGTACCGCAGCCAATCTGACCGGCAGCAACAAGTTCGTCTATCTGCAGTTCGTCAACCAGTCGGCCATCCTCAAGGTC
>JADGBD010000148.1:3138-5527 GCA_015231665.1 Gammaproteobacteria bacterium | reverse complement strand
AGTTGGTTCTTTTGCTGATCAGCAATCATGTAGCGATAGAGCAGCATCAGGGCATAGCTGATGACAATGCCCGTCAGCACCCAGACCGCCGGTAGCAGATAACCCAGATGCTGCAACAACAGCAGGCTCAGGGCCAGCCAGCCCAGGCCCAGGGCGGCCACGGCCAGGGCGCTCCAGGCCGGTTTGAGGAGAATGCTGAGCAGGGCCACCAGCAACACGGCGGCGAGCAACAGGGCCCGATCCTGATTCGCCTGGGTCTGACGGAGAAAATCCTGACGGATAAAGTCGTTCACCGCAGAGGCTAGGATATAGACCCCAGGAATGCTGTCACGGCGGTAACTCGCCGCCGCCTCGGGCTTGGCCAGGAGACAGGGCGCGACCTCGGCACCGGCGCCCGCTTCGGTCATCAGCCGCTTCGAAGTCAGCTTGCGGTCTTCCACGTCCAGTACCGTGCCGAGCAACACCAGCTTGCCGGCAAAGTGCTGCTGAAAATAGTCGCTCTTGCCCTGCTCGGCGCAGGCGTAAAGATCAGCCAGGGAATAGGTGGGAATATCCGCACCACCCTGGAAATTGATCAGGGCGGCATTATCCGCAGAACCGGGGATCAGATACTCGCCCAGGGCTATGCCCTGCTCGGTCTGCGCTGGCACAACCCCCAGACCGCGCGCCGCCAGCTCGAGGGACATGGCCGGCTCCTGGCCGCCGTTCTGGTTCTGGAAAAACAGCGGGATGCGCCGCACCACGTCATCCACATCGCTGTGCATGTTGAGGGCGCGGATGTTCTGCTGATGCTTGACCACCATGCTCTGCGCTGGATGGGGCGCCACCGGCTTTTCGCTGTGCTGCACCTTGCCCAGCACCAGCTTGCCCTGGCGCGCCGCCAGCATCAACGAACGCAGAAAGGGCTTCTCATAGCCCGGCAGATGGGATTCCAGCGAGGTGGGCAGGATCAGGTCATAGCCCAGCACTTTGGCGCCGCCGGCGAGGATGGCATCCTGCACCTGGGCCAGCTGCGGCGTCCACAGCACATGAGGCAGATTGGCGAAGGGCGGCGTGCGGTAGGTCTGCTCATCCAGAGCCACCACCACCGTCGGCGAGGTTGCGGCGGGATGACGCTGACCAAAGGCCAGATGGCGCAGGGCCAGCATCAGATCGACAGAAAACCCATCCAGCCGCTGCTTTACCGGGGTGAAGCTCAACCCCAGCAACAGGCTCAGCACCAGAGCCGTGGCAAGCAGATCGTAGCGCCGGCTTTGGCTCATGGGGCTGGGGGGTGGCGGGTCATTGAGCCGGGATCAAAAAGGCACCAGACGCCCCAGGGTACCCACCTTGCCAGACTCGGCATCCTTGGCCACCTGGAAGATCATCGCCACACCACCAGCCGTGATCATGTACTTGCCACCTGCAGCCAGTTGCACCTTTTCCGCCGCCAGGTCCAGACGGGTGGCGCCGGCGCTTTTTTCCTCGATCTGGAAGCGATGGCGCTCGCCGGTCTGATCCACCCGCTTGATCACCACCTTGCCACCCTTGGGCAGGATGAACAGCGGGCTGAGGTCGTGCACGGTGAGCTTGGCCGCCGCCTCGGTATCTATGTCGCGCATGGCCACGGCACCACTATGCACCGCCTGATTGGCCGCCAGGGCCAGGCTGCCGCCATCGCACTGGGTCTTGCTGCGACTGACCTCGCCGCCCTCCACCTGGCTCTGTTCATCACCCACGGTCACCTTGCCGCCGGTAATCTGCTCCTGCACGCAGCTATTGAGATAACCCAGGCTCAGGCGCCCATCGGCGCCCAGCTCGACCACATCCCCCGGTGAAACAAAATCCAGCATCTGCAGCTTGGCGCCGGCCGCCTCTATATCCTCCACCAAGGCCGCAGGGGCAGCCAGGGCCAGCGATGCGGGCAACAGCAGCAATAAACCAATCAAACGGGATAGATAAGACATTTTCATACTCCCCAAAGCCATAGAAACCCAATTGAAGAAAATGCTAATAGCCAGCGCCACCCCTAGGAGCGAGCTCTGCTCGCGATGGCGCTGCGTTTCAGCAGAACGCCGGCTCAAGCAGCAAGCGCAGCCTATCGCTACCAAGGTCGCTCCTACGCCAAATAGCCAGCGCTACCCGTAGGAGCGAGCTCTGCTCGCGATGGCGCTGCGCTGCACCCCAACGCCAGCTCAAACACCAAGCGCCGCCTGTCGCGACCAAGGTCGCTCCTACGCCAAATAGCCAGCATCACCCGTAGGAGCGAGCTCTGCTCGCGATGGCGCTGCGTTACACCCCAACGCCAGCTCAAGCACCAAGCGCCGCCTGTCGCGACCAAGGTCGCTCCTACGCCAAATAGCCAGCGCCACCCGTAGGAGCGAGCTCTGCTCGCGATGGCGCTGCGTTA
>JADGBD010000148.1:0-3038 GCA_015231665.1 Gammaproteobacteria bacterium | reverse complement strand
CAGCAAATAGCCAACGCCACCCGTAGGAGCGAGCTCTGCTCGCGATGGCGCTGCGCAGCACCCCAACGCCAGCTCAAGCAGCAAGCGCCGCCTGTCGCGACCAAGGTCGCTCCTACCAGGCACCGCAACCCTCGCCCGCGTGTCTAGCGCAACACATAATCCGCATTATCGTCATAGCCCGGCATCAACATGGCGCCGTAGCCCGGCACCTGGGGTGATTCCTCCCCCACCTTGTTGCGCACCTGCTGGTACAGGGCCAAACCGCGAATCTCACCCTGCCCCAGGCTATCGAGTAATTTCCGCGCAAAGATCGAATGGCCATCGCCACCACCATCCCACACCGGCTGTTCGCCGCCGGAGGACAGCCCCATCACCGCCCGCAACCGCGCCAGGCCGGGATCGCTCAACTCTTCTGGGCTGCCGCCGCGGGTGAAGGCGCCAGAATAGCAGCTATCCGACACCAGCATGATCTGCTTGGACGGGGTGCGGTGAAAAATCCGCGCAATATCCCGGTTGGACACCCAGTTATCCGGCGACTGGGGATCGGCATCCCGCGGCAGCCAATAGCCGCGCCCGGTTTCCTTGAGCATGTAGCCGTGGCCGGCGTAATAGACCATGACCTGATCGCCATCGCCCACCTCGCGGCTGAGCTTCTGCAGGGCATCGATGATCTCCTGCTTGCTCGGGTTTTCCAGCATCACCGGCTCAAACCCCTGATCCTGCTGCAATCTCTGGGCAATGGTGCGGGCATCATTGACCGGCGTTTCCAGCTCGGGGATGGCGTTATCGTACTCCTCCACACCGATGACTACGGCGATGCGCTTGCCCTCAAACGGCAGAGGTTTGCCATCCACATCGCTCTTGACCAGCACCTCAAAACTGCTGACCAGACCGCTGGGGTCGCTCGCCTCCAGTTTGATCGGATGCTCGCCCTGTTTGACCGGCAAGGTCACCTTGTAATAGCCATTTTCGTCGATGAAGGCCCAGCGGCCATCGATACGCAGATTGAGCAATTTGGACTCACTCAGAACCCGCCCCTCAAACAGGGCCAAACCGTTCTCGGCAACAATCACCTCCTGTGCCGGCTGGAACTCCATCGGCCCGCCCTGCTTGCCATCGTCAAATACATCCGCGGCATCGGGATTTTGCTTTAGTTGATTGATCGCCGCCGCCAGGGTATTGGTCATGGCCAGATGACGCATCCGCAAAAACACCCCCAGATAGGCCACACGCTGCTGACTGCTGATGCCCGGCCGATTGAGCAACTCCATCAACTGCGCCTCATTGGTCAGCTCCGCCGCTGCGGTACGGCTGAAAAAGTCCGCCAGCAGGTCTTCACCGCTGGCGCGCAGGCTGGCCACCACCTCATCCAGGCTCAGGTTGTCGTAAAACCGCGCCCTGTCCTCCGGTGTGTAGCGCTCACGGTAGAGCTGGGCAATGGCCTCCAGCAGGCCTACCTCACTGACCACCGGCAGGGGGATGCCGCTCAACTCACCGGCGGGCGGGAACTGGTCTTCCAGCCGGGCGCGCAGCAGCTCCGTATCCAGAACCTCAGTCACCTCGGGCGTTGCCGCCAATTCCGCCTGCGCCGCCTCCAGTGCCGCCAGCTCCAGCATGGTTGTCTCAAACAGGGTCGCATCCAGCTCCAGTGCCGCCAGCTGCAAGGGATTATCCTGCGGCAGCAGGCTCGAATCCGGCGTCAGGGTCTGATCGGCAACCGGCACCTGATCCACCACCAGGGTGCCCGGATCGATCACCGCCGTCTGCTGGCCATTGACAAAGGCACCGGGGGGAATATTGCCGCTGACCGAACCTCCCGGGGTATCCAGGGTAATCTTGCCGCTGGTGGACTTGATCGTGCCGGCAATGGTCATATCGCCCGGGTCAGCCGCCGTCAGCAGAATATCCCCTTCGGCGGAAACATCCCCGTCGATGATCAGCGGGCTGTTGGCGGTCAGGCTGATCCAGCCACCGCTGCGGAAACCCCGGCCGCTGGGCACTATGGTGGTGCCGTAGTTGGAAACCTGGACATTCAGGCCAGCGTCACCCCACACCGAGAAGGTCCCCGGCGCAGCGGCGGAATTATTGCGCAGATAGACATCGCCGCTGGTGCTGGTGAAAAACGCCTCGGCAGCACGGGTCAGCAAGGGTTGCTGGGCGCTGCCCAAAGACCCGGCCGCAAGGTTCAGGCGAAAGCCCTCGATCAGCCCGGCACCCTGGATACTGCCACTGTTGGCGTTGAGATTGACCTGGCCGCTGCTGCCATTGGCCCGCACCGACTGGGTCAGGTCAAGGCCACCGTTGACAGAGGTCAAAGTCACAGAGCCATTCAAGGCCTGCACCCCCTGATAGCGTCTGCCGTCCAGGCCGGTCTCCTCGGTCAGGCTGAAACTGCCGAGGTTGCTAAAGCCGATGTTCCCCTGGCTGCTTTCCAGCACCACAGCAGAAACCTGGTTAGCCCCCTGCAGGCTGATATCACCCAGAGCGCCCACCGCCAGCACCGAGGCGCCGATGCTGCTGCCCGCGCTCTGGCTGATGCCGCCGTTGCCGGACAACAAACGCAAGCGCCCGCTACCCCGATTGAGGCTGCCGGCAAGCTGAATCCCGCCACTGGGATTGGTGCCGTTGCTGGCCTGACCAATTTCCAGTTGGTTGACACTCAAACCGGCCAGCTGGCTTGTGTCCAGACAGAGACTGGCACCGGCATCACAGCTGTTGGCGGCATCGTGGAGAATGATCGGCCGATTGCTGCTGCGACCACTGAGCTGAATCTGATTGCCTCCCGCCTGCAGGCTGCCATTAAGCGCCATCTGGTCGCTGAACAGGCGCAGATTCCCATCGGTAGAGGCGATGCGTGAACCCGCGGCCAGATTCAGCGAATCGCTGCTGATGGAAAGCTCACCCGGCGCCTGAATGCTGCCGCCACCGAGGTTGATGCCGCCGTTGACGACGAGGAACAGATCGCCGGTCTCGGTCTGAATCCGCTGCTGGCCATCCAGGCTCAGGCCATCGGCAAAGTTCAGCTGCACCGAGCGGAA
>JADGBD010000147.1 GCA_015231665.1 Gammaproteobacteria bacterium | reverse complement strand
TCGGGGTCGTTGATCAGGCCCTTCCAGCCGACTGTGGTGCGCGGCTTCTCGAAATAAACCCGCATGACAATCAGCAAATCAGCCGCCAGTTCCTGCTGCAGCGGGCGCAGGCGATCGCAATATTCCAATGCCGCCTGGGTGTCGTGCACCGAACAGGGGCCGGTGATCACCAGCAGACGGTCATCCTGCTGCTGCAGGATGCGGTGAATCGCCTGGCGGGTGTTGTGCACCAGCTCCGCAGCCTCGGCAGTGATAGGGTGCTCGGCATGTACCTCGGTCGGCGAGGCCACCTCTTTGATGGCACGGATTCGAAGGTCGTCGGTCTGGTGCATGTTCATCGGCAATTCACACTGGGCTGCAAAGGTTCGGGATTATCCGGGAAACAGATGCTGCAGTGCAAATCAGCGCGCACAGCGGGCCGCTGCGAGCTGCCGCTGGCTGTGGTGGGCTTGCCGACTCGACCTCGCTTCTTCAGTCTGTCCTCCGTGCAGGGACGGTGGTATAGTCGGCCGAGTTTTTTCGACCATCTCGAACCCGCCAGGTTCATTGATACTGGTTTAGCAACAACTAGGCCCGGATACCGGGCATTTGGGAGACCCATCCATGTCCAAGCAACATCCTGTCGTTGTGGTCACCGGTTCCTCCGGCGCCGGCACCACCACCGTCAAGCGCGCCTTCGAGCACATCTTTCTGCGCGATGGCATCAAGCCCGCGATCATCGAGGGTGACAGCTACCACCGTTTCAACCGCAAGGAAATGCGCGCCGAGGTGCAAAAAGCCCATGATGAAGGCCGCAACCTCAGCCACTTCGGCCCCGAGGCCAACCACTTCGACATCCTCGCTGACACCTTCCGTACCTACGGCGAGACCGGCGGCTGCAAGCAGCGCTATTACATCCACAGCGAGGAAGAGGCTGAGTTTCACGGCAAGCGCCTGGAGATAGAAATTGCCCCGGGCGAGTTCACCCCCTGGGAAGACATCGAGTCCGGCACCGATCTGCTGTTCTACGAAGGCCTGCACGGCGTGGTGGACGGCGATGCCGATGTGGCCAGCCATGTGGACCTGGGTATAGGCGTGGTGCCTATAGTCAACTTGGAGTGGATTCAGAAGATCTTCCGCGACAACCTGGAGCGCGGTTACAGCGCCGAGGCCACGGTGGATACCATCCTCCGCCGCATGCCCGACTACATCAACCACATCACCCCGCAGTTCTCGCGCACCGACATCAACTTCCAGCGCGTGGCCACGGTGGATACCTCCAACCCCTTCATCACCCGCGACATCCCCACCCCGGATGAGAGCTTCGTCGTGGCTCGCTTCGCCGACCCGAAGAAGTTCGACATTGACTTCCCCTACCTGCTGTCGATGATCCCCGGCTCCTTCATGTCACGCCGCAACACCATCGTGGTTCCCGGCGGCAAGATGGGCTTCACCATGGAAATCGTCCTCGGCCCGATCATCGAACGGATGATGGACGAGCGGTAGTCAGCCTTCAGCGGCCAGCAGCCAGCTACCGCTTGCCCCTCCTCTCCCTTCCCGGGAGAGGGGGTTCACTCATCTTCCCGCCTGAATTCCCCCTCGATATAACGCTGCCCTCCGGCCTGTTGGCCTGATGACTGGGCGGGCTGAATCACCTGCGCCCGCTTCAGCAGAGCGAGCAACAACCGCCGCCGCAACGGACTGATAAGGAGCAGGAAACCCAAGGCATCGGTAACAAAACCCGGAAACAGCAGCACCGCCCCGGCAAGAAAAATCAGCACCCCTTCGAGCAGTTCCAGCGCCGGCATTTCCCCCCGCGCCATCGCCTGCTGGGCGCGCTGGGCAGCGGCAAAGCCCTGCTGGCGCATGAGCAAGGCCCCGAGCACCGCGGTGAACACCGATAGCACTATGGTAGGCAGGGCGCCAATCACAGAGCCGACCTGGATCAGCAGATAGAGCTCGAACAGGGGCGCCCCCACCAGGATCAGCAATAGCAACCAAAAGGGATTCATCTCAGGCCTCCGCCAGCGGATTGAATAAATTGAGCGGAGTGGCAATGGTACAGCCCGCTCATTGCGGCCTGACCCAGGAACCGGACTTGCCGCCGTGTTTTTCCAGCAAGCGCACCTGCTCCATGACCATGCCCCGGTCCACCGCCTTGCACATGTCGTAGATGCACAGCAGCGCAACCTGCACCCCGGTGAGGGCCTCCATCTCCACCCCGGTCTGCCCCTGGGTCTCTGCCCTGACCTGACAGTGCACGCCGGGCAGGGCCGAGTCGATGCTGAAATCTACTGTAACGTGGGTCAGATTCAGGGGATGACAGAGGGGAATCAGCTCGCCGGTGCGCTTGGTGGCCATGATCCCGGCGATGCGGGCGATGCCGAGCACATCGCCTTTGGCATGGCTGCCGGAGTCGATCAGCGCCAGGGTCTCGGCCTGCATGCGAATACTGCCGGCGGCAATAGCGATGCGCTGGCTGGAGCGCTTGCCCCCCACATCCACCATGTGCGCCTGGCCCTGGCTGTTGAAATGGGTCAGATTGTTTGTCATTGATGTAGGTTTTTTTTGAGAATTTGAGTCCGCAAATGAACGCGAATTAACGCAGATTTAGTCAAACAACCTTGGCAAGGCTGCTAGCGATCTCAGACCCCGATTCCAACAGACCCTATACTGAGCAGGTGCTTTTGGCTTACGGGAATTTCCATAAATATAGATTACAAGTAACTGCTCAGGCCCTTAAGCCCCTCGCCCCTTCGGGGAGAGGGGTTGGGGAGAGGGGGTAAGTAGTTACGAAGAATCATTTAAATTACCCTTTGCGCCCTTTGCGTTTTCTTTGCGATCTTTGCGATCCGTTTTTCTTGCGGTCCAACTGATGATTCGCGTTTATCTGCGTTCATTTGCGGACCCCAGGCTCTTATCAACCCGCCAGTTCGCTATAGCCCTGTTCGATCAGCTTGGAGACCTGATGCTGCTCAAAGCTCATGCTTTGCAGGTCGGCCAGGATCCAGGTGGCCGGGGCGCGGCCAACACCACCGATGGTGCCGGGGTTGACCAGGGGTGTCTGGCCGCCCTGGGCGTTGGCCACTTGTTCTATCGCTACCTCATGGCTGTGGCCGCAGCAGACCAGGTCCCGGTCGCCGGTAGCGGCCATGGCCTTGGCGTAGTGGGGGTAGTGCACCAGAAAGATGCGCTTGCCCGCCAGGGTCACCGCCGCGTCCATGCCGTGGTAGTGGAACTGGTTGTCGGTCTGCGCCGCCATGGTGGTGAGCACATAGAGGTCGCCGCTGTTGTTGCCGTGGATGAAATGCACCGGCAACTCGTGCTTTTTCAGGCAGCGCAGGGTGCTGGGAGCAACGATGTCGCCGCAGTGCAACACCGCCTCAGCGCCCAGTTCCTTGGCCTGAGCCACGGCGGCATCCAGCAGGGGGATGTGGTCGTGGCTGTCGGAGAGAATGCAGACCTTCATCAGCTGGTACTCAGAAGTTCGGCTTTTCCGGCGCGTCCTGGTACATCTTCACCGAGTCCATGATCTCCTGCTTGGCCTCGTCCAGACCGTACCAGCCGTCCACCCGCACCCATTTGCCTTCGTCCAGGTCCTTGTAGTGTTCAAAGAAGTGGGCGATGCGGTTGAGAATCTCGCCGGGCAAGTCGCGGAAATTGTTCACCGAGCGGTAGGTTTTGCACAGTTTGTCGATGGGCACCGCCAGTACCTTGGCATCGTCACCGGACTCGTCGGTCATCTTCAGCACGCCCACCGGCCGGGCCTTGATCACCGAGCCGGAGATCAGTGGATAGGGGGTGAGCACCAGCACATCCACCGGGTCGCCATCCTTGGACAGGGTGCGCGGCACATAGCCGTAGTTGCAGGGGTAGTGCATGGCGGTGGACATGAAGCGATCGACGTACATGGCGCCGGTGGCCTTGTCCAACTCGTACTTGACCGGGTCCGAGTGGGCCGGGATTTCGATGATGACGTTGATCTGATTGGGAATGTCCGAGCCGGGGCCGACGCGATCGAGGTTCATGGGTGTTTCTCCTGAGGGACCTGATGGAATGAAATCACTGCTACATCATACCCTGCATCGGCAGCAGACAAAAAAAAGCCCCGGCACATGGGGGAATGTACCGGGGCAACCTTCGCTCCTTTGGGGTGGAGCAGGCTGTCGCAAGCGGGGGTTGACAGCCTCTTCCTCTCGTCGTTCAGGGGCTATGACCTGGTGATTTTGGCAAAAGTTCCCAGCAGGGTTTTATCCTGACCAGTCCGCCGGGTTAAATTTCTCACCTCGCACGAAATCCAACTACAAGGCTGCCATCTCCGCGTTTCTTTGCGTACCTATTCGCTGCGCAGGGCATCCACCGGGTCCAGGCTGGCGGCGTGCAGGGCTGGGGCGATGCCGGCGACCAAGCCAATGCCAAGGGCGATGGCCTCGGCAAGCAGGATGTGCCCCAGCGACAGGCTCACCGGCAGGGCCGGCAGGAGCAGATCGAGCAGCAGCGCCAGCCCCATCCCTACCGCCAGGCCGAGCAGGCCGCCGAGCCCAGCGAGCAGGGCGGCATCCAGCAGAAACAGCTGCAGCACCTGTGCCCGCCCGGCCCCCAGGGCACGCAGCAAGCCCACCTCGGCGCGGCGCTCGCTGACCATGATGGTCATGATGCTGAGAATCCCCACCGCCCCCACCAGCAAGGAGATGCCGCCGAGCCCGGCAACGGCGAGGCTGAGCATGCCAAGGATGTCGCCGAGCACCTGCAGAATCTGATCCTGACTGGTGAGGGTGAAATCCTCGCGGCCATGGCGTTCGAGCAGGCGCTGGCGCAGACGCTCAGCCACCTGATCAGCAGCCAGATCCGCCGCATACAGCAAATCGATCTCCATCAGACCCGGCCGGTCGAACAGGGCCAGGGCGCGGGAAACCGGGATATACACCGCATCGTCCAGATCAAAGCCGAGCAACTGGCCCTTGCTCTGCATCACCCCGATCACCCGGTAGCTCTCGCCGCCGATGCGCAGCTTCTGCCCCAGGGGCGAGGCCTCGGCAAACAGCTCCGCGGCCATTTTGCTGCCGAGGACCACATAGGCCCGCGCCGCCTCGAGGTCATCCGCCGGCAGAAAGCGACCTCGTGCGAGGCCGAGGTTCCACAGCCTGGGCGCCTGTTCATTGACCCCCAGCCCCATGCCCCAGCGACCGCGCCGCCCGGCCTTGACCTCGGCACTGCCCGGCACCCCCGGCACCATGGCCTCCACCCCGGCGACCCGACCGAGGGCGACGGCATCATCCAGGCTGAGGGGACGCACGCTGGCGAACAGGGCGCTGGAGACCCCCAGGGTCTGGGTCTTGCCCGGGGTCACCGCCAGCAGGTGGGTGCCGAATTGGCTGAACTCCGCCAGCACATAACCCTGCACCCCCTTGCCGATGGCGGTCAGCAGCACCACCGCAGCGATGCCAATGGCGATGCCGCTGATGGTCAGCAGGCTGCGCCCGGCGCTGGCGCGCAGCACCTGCAGGGAGTGAGCAAACAGATCGAGCGGGCGCATCCTTAGCGCCCTGCCA
>JADGBD010000146.1 GCA_015231665.1 Gammaproteobacteria bacterium | reverse complement strand
CCCATCGACATCCCCGCCTTCATCCGCCTGCTGGAAAGCTGTCTCGCCAAAGAGGGCGGGACCTAATCCTTAAACCCTAAAATCATAATCACCGTTCGCTAAATGCCCGTGAGAGGGATTGCACCACCGGCTTGAGCAGGTAGGCGAGCAGGGTCTTTTCCCCGGTGAGGATGTCGGCGTCCACCGCCATGCCCACCTGCAGCGGGTTTGTCTCGGGGTTGTCGCCCAGGTAGGGCTTGTCGAAGCTGACGGTGCCCTGGAAGTAGGCGGTGCCGTCCTCGTTTACCAGGTTGGAGGCGGAGACCTGGTCAAGCACGCCCTTGGCCATGCCGTAGCGGGTGAAGTCGTAGCTGCTGACGCGAACATTGACGCGCTGGCCGGGCTGGACGTAGCCGATGTCCTTGGGGTTGATCTGCACCCGAGCGATCAGCTTGGCATTCGCCGGCACCACCTGCATCAGCAACTCGCCGGGCATCACCACCTGGCCGATGGTCTCCACCTTGATATTGTGGATGAAGCCATCCACCGGCGCGCGCACCTCCAGGCGGTCCACCCGTGACTGCAGCTGGATGATGGATTCCTCCACCTCGGCCTTTTCCGAGCGCGCCTGTCCCAGCTCCTTGAGGGCGTCCTGCTGCAGCTGGTTGGCGGTGTCCTGATGGCGGCTTTGAGCCTCCGCCAGCTCCTGCTCCACCAGCCGAATCTCCTGTTTGAGGCTGGCGACTTCCTCCTCGGCGGTGAGGTTGGAGCGGCGGGTTTCGATCAGGGTGGTGAGGTCGATCAGGCGCTTCTCCGCCAGGTCCTCGCGCACCGCTACCAGCTGGCTGGTGAGCAGCAGCTGTTTCTCCGCGCTGTCCAGGTTTTGCCGCAGCTGAGCGAGGCGGCGCTGGCGCTGTTCGATCTGGCTGCTGAGGATCTCCAGGCTGGATTTCCAGGTGGCCAGCTGGGTGGTGTAGATGTTCTGCTGATCCTGCACCAGGTCCGGGTGGCTCTGGCTGAAGGCGGTGAAATCCGGCACACGGCTTTCGGTGATCGCCTTGAGCCGTTCCGAGCGCAGCTGCAGCGCGGCCTGGCGCGCCTGCATCTGCTTCAGCTCGGCCAGGGGCTTGCTGCCGTCCAGGCGCAGCAGCACCTCGCCCTGTTTGACCGGCTGGCGGGACTTGACCTGGATGGCCTCGACGATGCCGCCATCCAGATGCTGCACCACCTTGATCGCCCCGGCCGGGGCAATCTCACCCGAGGCCACGGCGATTTCCGTCAGCGGCGTCATCCCCGCCCAGAGCAGAAAGGCGATCACGGCGATGCCGATCATCAGCAGGATAGGGCGGACAAAGTCCGGCAGCAGCTCTTCCTCGACGCGGACAAACTCCGCGAGCAAATGGCGCTCGCGCTTGCCCAGCTTGGGGTTGTTGGCGGTATCTGGAGTTGGCTCTGTCATTTAGCCCATGCCTTTCATGATGCTGTCTTTGATTTCGTCGAAGCTGCCCATGGCGGCGATGCCGCCGCGCTGCATCAGCACCACGTTATCGGCCAGACGCAGGTGCCCCGGGCGGGGGCTGATGAGGATGACGGTGGCGCGGCCGCGCAGCCAGCTGAGGCAGCGCACCAGGGCCTCGTCGCCGGCCTGGTCCATGCCGGTGCCGGGCTCGTCCATCAGCACCACCGAAGCGGGCTTGAGGATGGTGCGCGCCAGCGACAGGCGCTGGCGGAAGCCGTTGGGCAGCTGCGCCGAGCGGCTGTTGGAAATGCGCGTTTCAAAGCCCTCGGGCAGGGCCTGGATGTCCTCCAGCAGGCCGGCCATCTCCGCCGCCCAGCGAATTTCCTCATCGGTGGCGGCGGGGTGGACCAGACGCAGGTTCTGGCTGACGGTGCCGTAGAAGACGTGGAACTGCTGCGGCATGTAGCTGATCTGGGCGCGCACATCGGCGGTGTTCATCTGGCGGATGTCGATGCCGTCCAGGCGCACGGTGCCGGCCTGGGGGCTGTAAACCCGCAGGATCATCTTCAGCAGGGTGGACTTGCCGGCGCCGTCCGGGCCGGTGATCGCCAGCATCTTCTGCGCCGGCACATTGAGATTGAGCCCCAGCAGCACCGGGTCGGCATCGGCAGCGTAGCGGAAGGACACCCGGGAGAGGTTGACGCTGCCCTGAATCGCCGGGCGAATGCTCTGGCGCACGCCGCCGGCGTGCTCACCGGCCAGGCGCATCAGGTTATCCAGCTGGCGCACGTTGGTCTTCAGCTGGGGCAGGGTGGAGGCGGCGGAGTACATGTTCATGATCGGCGCAATCAGGCGCCAGATGAGGATGTTGGAGGCCACCAGCACGCCGCTGGTGATCATGCCGTTCATCATCAGCAGGGCGGAAACGATCATCCCCGCCAGGCCGGTGATGCTGCCGATGAACTGGGCATAGGCGCCGTAGCGGATGTTGAAGAAGTTTTCCTGGAAGTTGTCGATGGAGGTGCGCCCGCTGATATCCCGCAGCCGCGCCAGCCAGGTGTTCTCGGCGCCGGCGGTACGGATGGTGGGCATGGCGTTGAGGGTCTCGTTGATGAACTCCCAGCGGCTCACCGGGTCCTTATCGGTCAGGCGGGTGCGGTGGGCATCCAGGCCTTGCATCATCCGGGCGATGGCGTAATAGACCGCCGCGGAGATGGCGATGACGATCAGCAGCCAGGGGTTGATGATCACCAGGGCAAGGACAAACACTAGAATGCCGGGCAGTTCGAAGGCCAGGGAGGCGAAGGGGCCAAGGAAGAAATCCCGCAGCCTTTCCAGGGTGTGGATGCGATTGATCTGGTGGCTGACCGAGACCCCCTCTACCGAGGCGGCGGGCAGGTTGATGATGCGCTGAAACACCTCGACGCCGAGGATGTACTCGAATCGCCCGGCGATGAAGGCGAGCATGCGGCTGCGCAGCAAGGCGAGGAACCAGCCCAGACCGATGGCGATGGCGACACCGCCGAGCAGATACAGGCCTACGACCATGTCCTGCGCCGGCAGCACCCATTCATACACGGATTTGACGAACAGCGGCGGCGATAGCGACAGCACGGCATGGAAGAAGGTCACGCCGAGGATCAGTCCCAGATGCAGGCGGAAGCGCCAGAGCTGGCGCAGAATCCAGCTGCCGGCGGCCTTGCCGCTGTCTTCCATCTGCTTGAACACATAGTATTCGGCCGGCGTGCTGGGCGGCTCGATCTCCCGCTCCTCGCCGCTGGCGCCGTCCACTACCCGCAGCTTGCCGGCCTCGGCCGGGGCCAGGATCACCTGCGCCGGGGCATTCTCTGGCAGGTAGAGGCAGGGGAACAGACGCGGGTCCGGCGGTGCCTTGAGCTGGCCCAGGGAGCGGGGCTGAAAGCCGCAGTTGGACATCACCGAGACAAAGCCCGGCAGATTCAGCTGGAACTCCAGATGGGGTATGGACTCCGCCAGCTCCCGCGGGCGGGCGCGCCAGCCCAGCTGCTTGAGCATGGGGCCGAGGCAGAGAGAGAGGTCGGTGGGGCGCTCAAACCGCTCCTGGATGATGTAATCCACATCCGGCGCGTGCTCCGGGCGGGGGGGAATCTCACCGTTGAAGTCGCTGAACTCCTGCCGCGGCGGGTTTTCGATCAGCCGGCCGCCCTCCAGGCTGTAAACCCGATCCGCCAGATTGATCAGCGAGGGCCGCGGCGTCACCAGGATCATGCAGGCCTTGCCTTTCTTCTGCGCCAGGTAGTCGCGCAGGATGCGGTCGGCGTCCATGTCCAGGGCGATGTTGGCCTCATCGAACAGGATCACCTCGGGGTCGCGCACCAGGGTGCGGACGATGGTGATGAGCTGACGCACCCCATCGGGAAAGCTGCTCTGGGAGTTCTCCCCCAGCTTGGTCTCGTAGCCCAGCTTCATCCCCGCGACAATCCGATCCAGCCCCATGGCATGGGCCGCCGCCATGGCCTGGTCGTTGAGGGAGTCGTCGAACATGGTCAGGTTCTGCAGGATGGTGCCGGACACCAGCACCCCGGTCTGCTGCAGCAGGGCGATGCGCTTGTGCACCGAGGTGGGCAGGAACTCCTGCAACGGCCGGCCATCCACCAGCACCTCGCCGGCGTCCGGGCTCTCCAGCCCGGCGAGCAGGGAGAGCATCAGGCTCTTGCCGCTGCCGCTGTCGCCGCGGATGGCGATGCACTCATTGGCCCCCACCTTGAGGTTGAGATCGGCAAAGATCTCCCGCTTGCCGCCAAAGTCCAGGCGGATGTGCTTGAGTTCGACCCCTTGCTGGATCGGCGGCAGCTCCACCAGATTGCTGGTGTCGGTGATCGGCAGGTCCATCAGCTCCTGCAGGCGCTGCTGGGCGGCGAGAAACTCCTGATAGCGCACCCACAGCATCAGGCCCTGGCGCAGCGGCGCCATGGAGCGCACCGCCAGCATCATGCAAGCGGCCAGCGAGCCGGGGGTCATCGCACCCTCCAGCACCACCAGGGAGCCGGCAAAGATCACCAGCACCGTCATGGTCTGGGTGAACAGGGTGCCGAGGCCGTTGGCGATGTTGCTGCTGCGCGCCAGGTCTTCGGTCTGGGCGGCATTGGCCTCTTTCAGGCGCTCGTAGCGGCGCTCCATCTGCCGCTCGATCATCATCGTCTTGACCGAGTGAATCCCCGCCAGCACCTCGTAGAGAAAACCAAAGCGGCGGTCGTCGCTGGTGTGGCGCACCTTCATCTGATTGCCGATGGCGCGGCCGAACAACAGAATCAGCAGGCCGAACAGGGCGAGCAGGGTCACCGGCACCCACACCAGCCAGCCGCCGATGAGGTAGATCAGCACCAGGTAGAGGACGATGAAGGGCAGATCGAAGATCACCAGCAGGGCCTTGCCCGAGTAGAAGGCGGACACTTGGCTGGTGGCCTGGAGTTTCTCGGCGTAGGCGCCGGGCTCGGAACGGCTGTATTCGCGCAGGGGCATCTTGAACAGATGCTCGATGGAGCTGAGGATGGTGCGGTGCTCGAAGCGCGCCCCCAGCCAGCTGGTCAGGGCGCCATTAGCGGCATTGAGCACCTCGCTCAGGGCCAGGGCGATGATCACGCCGATGGCGATGAACACCAGGGTATCGATGGCCTGATTTTTCACCACCCGATCGAGAATCTGCAGAATCGCCAGGGGCATGGCCAGGGCGAGCAGGTTGGCGAAGAAGGAGCCGGTGAGAATCAGCGGCAGCACCCGGCGCAGATCGCCCGAGCCCAACAGCTGGCGCACCACCTGGAGGAGGGAGACACTGTCTTTGGCTTGGCGGCTGGCGGTCATTCAGGCTCGTGGCTGGATTTGGGGTTTGTCAGTTGTTTTCTCCCCTCTCCCGCTGGCGGGAGAGGGTGGTTAAAAAAATAGGTAGCCTGCCATGCCACCCCTCCCTGTTACCCACAAATCCCAGCCATCCATATGATGTGGATTGACTCGCAGCATGTTGTAGGTCGGGTTCCGGCAACTGTTCCATGTGTTGCTTCACGTCCAATGGCGTCAACTTAGCGCGAAAGCGCTGGCTGAGCGAAGCCGAAGCCAGCC
>JADGBD010000145.1 GCA_015231665.1 Gammaproteobacteria bacterium | reverse complement strand
CCATTGCGGTGGGGATTTTTCCAGCAGCAGCTTCGATGGCAGCACGGAGGGATTGGGCGATGCCAGCGGGAGCAATGGCTCCGGTGATGGTGATGGCGGCGGCTGTGGAGGTGGCTGCGGCGGAGGCGACTAGGTGTCCATCTCCTGTCGTGCGATATTTTCAGCGGTTACTACACATGTCATTAGTTTAGCTCCTCTTAAAATAGTGTAAGGGATGGCTGCATTCTTTCCCTCACACCTTTGTTTCTCGGCATTGGTGGCTGTCGGGCTGGCTGCGGGAGGGTGGCAGCAGGGCGTCGCCGTTGCTCATGCTGCGCGTATCCTTTGGCCTTGGGGCAGTGCCTGACGGACGCCATGCCAAAACTCCAGGCGCGCCTGCACCGCTGCCATGGCGACTGCCTCGGCCTGAGCTTGCTTGACGATATCGTCATCGCACAGGGTTTGCATCAGGCGCAATGACATGGGGCCGTGGGCGTCGCTGGCGAGGTGGATGTGTCGCTCCAGATAATAGTGGAAGCCGGGGGCCTGGCGGGCGCTGACGCCAACGCGCTGCAGCAGGCTGCGGAACATGCCGGGAATGATGTGCTCACGGCCCAGGGCCAGGCTGGCGGCCACCTCATGGGCCTGGTCGCGGGCGATGAGGTCGAAGGTGGTACGGCAGAAGTGTCGCGCCGGCTCCGGGATGTCTGCGCTATCCAAAGCAGTTGCTATGCCCCGCTCCCTGACCTGCTGGACAAATGTTCGCACACTGCGGGTATCGGCACCGATTTCTTCCATGGATTGCAGATAAAGCTCGAAGTGGCTGGCGTAGCGGGTTCTGCCATCGGCATCCGGCAGGGCTTGGTCCGACTCCTCTTCCAGCACCAGTTCATTGATGAAACGTGACAGCTCCCGGTCCCGTGGCGGCTGCCAGGGGACCAGCGCGGGTGCTAGCTGTTGCTGTAGGTATTTGACCAGGGACATGAAATCCCACACCGAGTAAACATGGTGCTGCATGAAGCAGCGCAACTGCTTGAGGGTGCGCACCTCGGCGTAAATCGGGTGTTGATCCAGTGCCTGTTTCAGGGCGTTGAATTTGGGGTTGAGGGGGGTTGCGCTCATGGGTGTTCCTGGCAGTAAACAATTCAACCGCCAAGGATGGCGTCTGCGGCGACGAAGTCAACCCTAAGTAGGCCTGCAAGTATTCGGGTAAGCTGCTGTTCGATCGCAAAGCAATGTGACTGTCCCTTTGTTTTTCGGCAATGAAAGGCGATAGCACGGTCCTGAAGTGGCTCAGCCAAGATTAAGGATCACTCTGGACGCACACTTGATTACGGCCTGATTTCTTAGCCTCGTAGAGGGCGCGGTCGACTCGGCGGAATAGCTGCTCCGCGCTCTCACCCGATCGCAGTTTTGCAACCCCCATGCTGGCGGTGACCTGGCCCACCCCACGCGGGTGCTCGATTTCCTCGAGCCGTTGCCGAATGTCGTCTGCGACGCGCATGGCGTTTTGCTCCAGGGTGTGAGGCAGGAGAATGATGAACTCCTCACCGCCCCAGCGCGCCAGGGTATCGACACTGCGCAGGCGTACATTGATTGCCTGGACGATCTGTTTGAGAACGGCATCGCCTTCATCGTGGCCAAACCGGTCATTGACCGACTTGAAATGGTCCACATCCAATAGGATGATGCACGCGGACTCCATCGGATAGCGGGATGATCGCTCGATTTCCGCGTGCAGAATCTTTTCGAAGCGACTCCGGTTGTAAGCGCCTGTCAGTGCATCGGTGCTGGCGAGTTGTTCCAGCTTTGCCGTGCGCCGCTCCAATACCGAGACCACTTCCCGCAACTCATCGGCATGGTCTCGCAACAACTCCGCCCAACGACTGTAGGCAATGCCGATCAGATCCTGCTGCGTCATCAAACCCAGCAGAACGCCATCGGATTCGACAACCAGGCGGTGAAAGTGCCGATTCTTCAAATAGCTCACGGCTTCCTTGATGGTCATCTGCGGCGAGACCGTTATCAGCGGCTTCGACATATGGTCGGCCGCAGGCTCGTTTCCCTCGACGCCCAGGCTGATCAGGCGCAAGGCGTCCTTGGTGGTGAGGATGCCGCTATCTTCGGAGGTATTCCCCCAGAGCACCACGGCATCACTCGTGCTTTCCAGAATATTCAGGGCCTCTTCTACCGAGGCCGACAAGGGCAGAACCTTCAGTTGATTCTTGATCAACAGATGGCCGATTTGTTGGCGTTCCATCATCACCTGAGGATCGAGACACCCCAGAATATCGCTCGTGGAAACGATGCCGGTGAGTCCTCCCTGCTTGTTCATCACCGCAAGATAATCACTGCCCCGGTCGATTTGCTCTACCACATCGAGTACGTTGCTCCCCTCGACCACATGTGGAAGGGGCTGCAGATCGATGCTGCTGATGGCCATATCCAGTGATGGATTTCGATTTCTGGCATGCAGGATGTCCGCGATGGTGATGATGCCAAGGCCTCCATTGGGTTCATCGACGACCAAGTCGCGAAGATCGCATTCGAGCATGCGTTGCAGTGCCCTGGCCAGGGACTCGGAGGCGTCAATGCGCTCAATATTGCGTGTGGCGCAGGATTCGATGTTTGGGAAATACACTGATGCTCCTCGACAGAGACCGCAGGGCAGGTAAAACCGCCCGCTGTAGAAAAACGATGACAGACTTCAGAGGTGGGATATTAATTGAAGTTTCGCCATAGTGCCATGAACCACCAGAATGGATCACTCAAGCACGGTTCTCTAACTACCCCAGAAGCCTGTAGGAATCCTGGCTTCTGGCCCGGGCGTGTGGGTGATATGCCGAGCCCCAGGCTGATCCCATGCCTTCATCGACAGGAGCCATTTGCATGCCTGCCGGATTGGAAAGCTGTGATAGATTGCCCGTGCCGTCCGCCGAAGATTGCGTTGCCGATGAAGTGAAGGACTCTGTCACGCATCCTCACTCTGGTTGTTCTGATGTGCCTGATGGTTCCCCTCACGAGTCCCCAGTGCGAAGTCCCGAAGCGGCCAAGAGATGTTTCATGTTCCGGGGTGGTGCTGCTCGCTCCATGAGCGTTAGGTTGGGTCTGAAAAGTCATTTAAATGAACAAGGTCACGTCGGCCTTTTGCGACAAGGCCAGCATACTGGCGGCGCCACTCCACTCGCTGATCTCCGGAATGAAGTCCGCTTTACTGTAGCCAAACAGCTCGACCGTCATCTGGCAGGCAATAAATTTGACCTCTGCGTCGATGGCCAACTCACGCAATTCCTTGATGCTCGCCACACCGTGGTTGTCGAGCGTGGTTTGGAACAGGCTTCTCGTGAGCGCTTCAAAACCCGGCAGGTTGCTCGTCAGCAGGTTCGGGATATTCCAGTTGATGTTACGGAACCACTCCGGCCCCATCGGCATCTTCATCGGCATGGCCGGATTGCCCAGCGGAGAAACCTTGAGGTCCAATTCGCGCCTGAGTAACTCCAGACCGTAAAAACTGAAGAAGATGCTGACATTCCAACCCAGAGCCGCTGCGGTGCTACTCAAGATGAAGGGCGGATAGGCCCAGTCCAGTGTGCCCTTGGTCGCGACTATGGCCATGGAGGGGGTGTGCGTCGCCTCCTGCTCCCTTTGCATGCGTTCGAACTCTTCGCGAAACCAGCTGTTGAATTGCTCACGCCCGGAAATGTCTTGCTGTAGTGCTGCTTGTGCTGCTGTCATCGGATGCCTCTCTTGTCTGTATGCCGAAGTGGCTTGTTTCAAGGAGTAGCATCTTCTATTATCTTCCAACGATTGATAATACGCAGGTTGATCAATATAGCGTCTCCATTTTTTTGAGAATGGGCTTATGTTAGTCGAGAGCATCTCTGATCTGATGGTGTTTACCCGTGCCGTAAAGGGGGGCAGCCTCAGCGCGGCCGGACGTGAGCTCGGCATCTCGCTTGCTGTAGCGAGCAAACGGCTGCAACGTCTGGAAGAGCAGCTTGGCGTGCGCCTGCTCAACCGATCCACGCGCCAGCTCAGCCTGACCGATGAGGGTGCGGAGTACTACCACTACTGCGTCCGCATCCTCGCTGAACTGGAAGAAGGCGAGGAGCAGGTGACACGGGGGAGCAAGGAACCCAAGGGCAACCTCAAGGTTACCGTGCCCGCCGCCTTTGGACGCTTGCATGTCGCGCCGCTGGTGCCGGAGTTTCTCAAGCGTTACCCGGCCATCAGGCTCACTCTGCATCTCACAGACAGTCTTGTGGATATCATTGACCAGGGTTACGACCTTGCGGTGCGTATCGGTGAATTGAAGGACTCGAGCCTCGTTGCCAAGTCGATCGGCCGGGATCGCAGAGTGGTCGTCGCCACACCGTCTTATCTGGCAAGATACGGTGCACCGCGATCGCCGCTGGAGCTGAGCACCCACAATGCCCTGCTGTTTGCCGGCACGGACCATTGGAGCTTCACCGCCCCGAACGGAGAGGATGTGAGCGTCAAGGTCAGCGGGAATCTGGATACCAACAATTGCGATGCCCTGCGTGAGGCGATCTACGCTGACCTAGGGCTGGCACTGCGCCCAATGTGGGATGTTTGGCAGGATCTGCGTAATGGCAGATTGGTTCGGCTGCTGCCCGACTATGCACCACCCGCCTATCCCATCAATGCGGTGTACCCAAGTCGGCGTCTGATGCCAAAGAAGACCCGGATATTCATCGATCATCTGCTGCAGCGGTTTGGTCCCATCCCCTATTGGGATGATCTGGCTGACCAGGCGACACTGCTCCGAATGTCGAAAAAAGGGGCTGATAATCCCATTCCGTCTCCAACTGGCCGATAGGACGTAAGTTTTTTCGATCACTTGCCTCTCGAGGATCGTCGGTTTGTAGAGCAACCTTTTCCGGAAAACAATGTGGCTGTCCCTTTGTTTGTGCCGTGTTTGTGCCGTGTAAAAGATTGCAGCTCCGATCAAGGACAGGCGAGAGCTTCAGTCCTTTTGTTTTACGGTTCGGAACTGTAAAGGCGTACGTCATTGCGGCCCGCCCGCTTGACCGCATAGAGGGCGTCGTCGGCATTACGGGACAGGGTGATTTCATCGCTGCCGTGCTCGGGGAACAGGGCGATGCCGATGCTGCTGGATATCGACAGCAGTTGCCCATCCACCCTGAAGGGTTCTGCCAAAGCCTGACAGACCTTGTGGGCGGTCTGCAGGGCATCGTCAGCATGGGCGATGCCGCGCAGCAGGAACCTGAACTCGTCGCCGCCTATGCGCGCGACTATATCCGATTCACGCAGGCTCGCCTGCATGCGCCGGGCCGCCTGCTGCAGCAACTTGTCGCCCACGGAGTGGCCGTAATTGTCGTTGACCGGCTTGAAATGATCCAGGTCGAGGTAGCCCAAGGCGAAGTGACGGGCGTCACGCTTGGCCTCAGCTAACATCTGGTCCAGGTGGTAGGCAAGCAGGGAACGGTTGTTCGGTCAGCATGCGGTAGCGGGCCTCGCCTAGAGACAGCTCATCCCGAATACGCTTCAGTTGCCGGTTTGACCAGAGAATATAACCGGCCAGCAGCGCGACCAGCA
>JADGBD010000144.1 GCA_015231665.1 Gammaproteobacteria bacterium | reverse complement strand
TGTCCCAGCTGCGTTACATGGTGGTCGCCCTGGGGGTTTCCGCCTATGCCGCCGGCCTGTTCCATCTGATGCCCCATGCCTTTTTCAAGGCGCTGCTGTTCCTCGCCGCCGGGTCGGTGATCATCGGCATGCACCACGATCAGGACATCCGCAACATGGGCGGCCTGAAGAAACACATGCCGATTACCTATTGGACCGCGCTGCTGGGCTCGCTGGCGCTGATCGGCTTTCCCGGTTTCTCCGGCTTCTTCTCCAAGGATGCCATCATCGCCGCCGTGGGCCATGCGCAGATCCCCGGCGCCGGCTACGCCCTGGTGCTGGTGACCCTGGGTGTATTCATTACTGCCCTGTACAGCTTCCGCATGTTTTTCCTGGTGTTTCATGGTCAGGGTCCGCGCCATTTCGAGCCCCACCATGAGGTCCACGACGACCACGGCGATGCTGAATGCCAAGAGCACCACGAGGTAAAGGACGAGCCCAGGCCGCACGAATCCCCCTGGGTGGTGACTCTGCCTTTGATTCTGCTGGCCATCCCCTCGGTACTGATCGGCTGGTTGACGGTACAGCCCATGCTGTTCGGCGACTGGTTTGCCGGGATCATCACCGTGCTGCCGGAGCACGATACCCTGGCCAAGGTGGGCGAGGGCTACAGCGGTCAGTTCGGCTTTATCCTGCATGGTCTGGTCACCGCGCCCTTCTGGCTGGCGATGGCCGGTCTGGGCCTGGCCTGGTATCTCTATACTCAGCGCCAGGACATTGCCGCGGCGATCAAGGCACGCTTTGGCTGGGCCAACGATCTGCTGGAGCGCAAATACTGGGTGGACGAGGCCTATCAGCTGGTGTTCGCCAAGGGCAGTCGCAGTCTTGGCAGCCTGTTCTCCCAGGCCGGTGACCGCTGGTTCATCGATGGCCTGCTGGTCAACGGCTCGGCCCGGGTGGTGAACTCCTTTGCCCAGGTGGCGCGGCAGGTTCAGACCGGTTATCTGTATCACTATGCAATTGCGATGATCCTCGGCCTGCTGTTGCTGCTGGGCGTCTTCGTGTTCTCTGGAGCTTAAGGGTGGATTTGGCATGAGCGCAGACTGGCCCCTTCTCAGCCTGATCATCTGGCTGCCCATTGTTGGCGGCTTCCTGGTCCTGGCCAGTGGCGACAAGGCCCCTGGGGTAACCCGCTGGCTGTCGCTGTGGATTGCCGTGCTGACCTTCCTGTTCAGCATCCCGCTGTGGACCGGCTTTGATGCCGGCACGGCGCAGATGCAGTTCGTCGAGCGCATGCCCTGGGTGGAGATGTTCCACATCCAGTATTACCTGGGGGTGGATGGCATCTCCATGCCGCTGATCCTGCTCACCACCTTCATCACCATTCTGGTGGTGATCGCCGGTTGGGAGGTGATCCAGTACAAGCCCCACCAGTACATGGCCGCCTTCCTGATCATGGAGGGGGTAATGGTCGGCGTGTTCAGCGCCCTCGACGCCATGCTGTTTTATGTGTTCTGGGAGGCCATGCTGATCCCGATGTTCGTCATCATCGGCATCTGGGGCGGGCCGAACCGGGTCTATGCCACGATCAAGTTCTTCCTCTACACCTTCCTCGGCTCGGTGTTCATGCTGGTGGCGCTGATCTACATGTACAACCTGGCCGATAGCATGGAGATCCTCGCGTTCCACGATCTCAAGCTGGGGCTGACGGAGCAGGTGCTGATCTTCATCGCCTTCCTGCTCGCCTTTGCCGTCAAGGTGCCCATGTTCCCGGTGCATACCTGGCTGCCGGACGCCCACGTCGAGGCGCCCACCGGCGGCTCGGTGATCCTGGCGGCGATCATGCTGAAGATCGGCGGCTACGGCTTTCTGCGCTTCTCCCTGCCGATCACGCCGGATGCCAGCTCCGAGCTGGACTGGCTGATGATCAGCCTGTCGCTCATCGCCGTGGTCTATATCGGCTTTGTCGCCCTGGTGCAGCAGGACATGAAGAAGCTGGTGGCCTATTCCTCCATCGCCCACATGGGCTTTGTCACCCTGGGCTTTTTCATCATATTCATGATCCTGGCCAATAGCGATGCCACTGGCGGTGCCGTGCTGGGCCTGGCGGGAGGCATGGTGCAGATGGTCTCCCACGGCTTCATTTCTGCGGCCATGTTCCTCTGCATCGGCGTGCTCTACGACCGCATGCACAGCCGGCAGATCAACGACTACGGCGGTGTGGTCAACTCCATGCCGATCTTCGCCGCCTTCATGGTGTTCTTCTCTATGGCCAACGCCGGCCTGCCGGGCACCTCGGGCTTTGTCGGCGAGTTTATGGTGATCCTCGCCGCCTTCCGCGCCGATTTCTGGTTCGCCTTCCTCGCCGCCACCACATTGATCGTCGGTGCTGCCTATACCCTGTGGATGGTCAAGCGGGTGATCTTCGGCGAGATCGCCAACGACAAGGTGGCCAAGCTTGCCGACCTCAACGGCCGCGAGGCCCTGGTACTCGGCACCCTGGCAATAGCAGTGCTGCTGCTCGGTCTCTGGCCCGCCCCCCTGGTGGAAGTCATGGACGCCAGCATCCGCCAGCTGCTGGAGCACGTGGCGCTGTCTAAGCTGTGAGTTTTGATGCAGGACGCAGAGGACGCAAAGAAGCGCGGAGATCGCAGAGTTGAAAAGAGCGGAGTGTAAAAACTGTGACGATATTGCTGGTTATTCCAGCACTTCCTCTGCAAAGGGGATGGCGAAAACAAACTCTGCGTGCTCTGCGCTTCTCCGCGTCCTCTGCGTCCTGAATTCGCGGTCATTTGTGGGCTAGGTGTTTCTTAATCCAATGGATCAATAGTCAATGAACTTTGATATGAACAACCTGCTGGTGAGTCTGCCGGAGATTTATCTCCTCGGCCTGGCCTCGCTGGTGCTGCTGATCGATGTCTTTCTGCGCCAGGATCAGCGCATGCTGACCTATGCCCTGACCCAGGTGGGCCTGGTGGGTGGCATCTTCCTCATCGCCCTGCTGCCCGGTGAGGGTCGGCAGATTGTGTTCGACGGCCACTATGTGCGCGACCCCATGGCCGATACCCTGAAGATCAGCATGCTGGTGCTGACCTTCGGCGCCTTTCTCTATGCCAAGCATGACCTGCGCAGCCGCAACCTGTTCAAGGGCGAGTTCTACGTCCTTGGCCTGCTGGCCCTGCTGGGGATGATGGTGATGGTCTCCGCCTTCAGCTTCCTCACCATCTACCTGGGGCTGGAACTGCTGGCCCTGAGTCTTTACGCCATGGTTGCCTTTGACCGCGACTCGCCCATGGGCTCGGAAGCGGCGATGAAATACTTCCTCCTCGGCGCTGTGGCCTCGGGCATGCTGCTCTATGGTATTTCCATGATCTATGGTGCCACCGGCTCCATCCTGTTCAGTGGCGTGTCTGCTGGGCTGGCGGGTGCCGACAAGCTGGTGCTGGTGTTCGGTCTGGTGTTCCTGGTCATCGGCCTGGCCTTCAAGTTGGGCGCTGTGCCTTTCCACATGTGGGTGCCGGATGTCTACGAGGGCTCGCCCACCTCGGCCGCCCTGTTCATCGGCAGCATTCCCAAGATCGCCGCCTTCGCCCTGGCCATGCGCCTGCTGGTGGATGGCCTCGGCGCCCTGCATCTGGATTGGCAGGGGATGCTGGCGATCCTTGCCGTGCTGTCCATGGCGCTGGGCAATGTCATCGCCATCGCCCAGAGCAACATCAAGCGCATGCTGGCCTACTCGACCATCTCCCATGTGGGCTTTCTCATGCTTGGCATCCTTGCCGGCACGCCAGATGGCTTCAGCGGCGCCATGTTCTATGCCATTACCTACGCGCTGATGGCCCTGGGCGGCTTCGGCGTGCTGGTGCTGCTGGGGCGCGAGGGCTTTAGCGCCGAGCGTCTGACCGACCTCAAGGGCCTGAACAAGCGCAGCCCTTGGTTTGCCGGCATGATGCTGCTGCTGATGTTCTCCATGGCCGGGGTGCCGCCCACCGTCGGCTTCTTCTCCAAGCTGTTCGTGCTCCAGGCGGTGATCGACATCGGTCTGGTCTGGCTGGCCCTGGTGGCGGTGTTCTTCTCTATCATCGGCGCCTTCTACTACCTGCGGGTGGTCAAGCTGATGTACTTCGACGAGCCGGAAACCGACGCCCCCCTCACCGCCGGCTGGGATACCCAGGCCGCCCTCAGCCTCAACGGCCTGGCGGTGCTGGCCCTGGGTATTTTTCCCGCCAGCCTGCTTAGCTTCTGCCAACTTGCCTTTGCCTAAAGATAGTCCGCAAATGAACGCGAATGGACCCAAATGATTACTATCCTGTCTGAACTGGAGCAGGTTTAGGATTAATCAGCGTTTATTGGCGTTTATTTGCGGACTAATTTGACTTATTGATGAACAAGCAAATAAGCGTCAGCCAAGCCCTTGTTGCCTTTCTCCAGCGTCTTGAGGTCGGCTGCATCTTTGGCATGCCCGGAGCCCATATCTTGCCGGTGTACGATGCCCTCAACGGCTCCGGCATCCAGGTGGTGCTGGCCAAGCATGAACAGGGTGCGGCCTTCATGGCCGGTGGTTACGCTCGGGCCTCCGGCCGCATCGGTGCCTGCATCGCCACCGCCGGGCCAGGGGCTACCAATCTGATCACCGGCATCGCCAATGCCTATGCCGAGCGCCTGCCGCTGCTGGTGATCACCGGCGAGACCCCCACCCACATCTTCGGCAAGGGCGGCCTGCAGGAAAGCTCGGGGGAGGGCGGCAGTATCGATCAGGTGGCCCTGTTCAAGGGCATCACCCGCTACGCCAAGACGGTGGAGCGGACCCATTATCTGCAACAGGTGCTCAATCAGGCGGCGCAGGTGCTGCGCTCCGCGGAGCCCGCGCCGGTGCTGCTCAGCCTGCCCTTCGACGTACAGAAGGAAGAGGTGGATGCGGACATCCTGGATCAGATCAGCACCAGCCCACGGCGTTTGCGCTTGCACTTCCACCCCAGCCAGCTGCGCGAACTCCATGCTCTGCTGGGCAAGGCCGAGCGACCGGTAATCCTCGCCGGCCACGGCTGTCTGTCGGCCGGGGCCGAGCAGCAGGTGCGCCAGCTCAGCCAGAGTCAGGGCATTCCGGTGGCCACCAGTCTCAAGGGCAAGGGCGTGGTGGCGGAGAATTCGCCCCTGGCCCTGGGCACCCTGGGGGTTACCTCCGGTGGTCTGGCCTATGAGTACATCAGCCGCAGCGCCGATCTGCTGCTGATCATTGGCGCCGGTTTTAACGAGCGCACCAGCTATGTCTGGGATCAAAAGCTCTTGGCGGGCAAGTGCATCATCCAGATCGACCAGAATCCCATGCAGCTGGAGAAGGTGTTCAACGCCGACCTGGCGATCAACGCCGACATCGGCGAGCTGCTGCAGGCCCTGCTTGCTGACCTGGGCCGCCGTGCCCAGCCGGAGCCGCGCATCCGCCGTGCCAAACAGGAGCTGGCGCAGCTGCGCCAGCGCGTCGATGCGGGCTACAGCCTGTTCCAGTCCGGTTTCTCGTTGGTGGAACAGCTGTTCAGCCGGCTGGCAGAGCGCTTTCCCGCCAACACCCGGCTATTTGACG
>JADGBD010000143.1 GCA_015231665.1 Gammaproteobacteria bacterium | reverse complement strand
CCGCCCAGCCCCAGACCGCCGCCGCAGCGACCAGCTGGAGCATGGCCACCAGGCTGGTGGCGAGCATCACCGCGCCCATCTGGGTGCGATCACCAAACTTGAGGATGGTGGCGATGAGGTTGACAACGATGACCGCAAACAGCTCCATCGCATGGTGGTGTTCGGGGTTTTCGATCTCACCGATGTAAAAGCCGAAATTCAGCGTCAGCGCCAGGACGATGAAAAAACCAAAAACGACCTTTTCTGGATTCATGTTCAACCTCTGGGTTTGGCGCCCGGAAATGGCCCGGCGCGGGGGATTGCTTATTGTCAATCAGACACCTGGCGAATGCCAGGGTGTTGCCCAGCTTACCAATTTGTCACAAATCCATCCGGTGTTTTTGTCAGACTCGGATAAATCGTTGACAGATCAAGGATAAAGCAACAAAATTGCGCCCCAATGCCGGCTGTTTGGCATGCTGTGGTGCAGCATTTGCACAACTAATGGGTCGTTCGACGCGGTTTCAAGGGGGCTTTGGGACCTGTCGCGGCTACTCAAATCAATACAATCCCGGAGAGTCATCAATGAATGAAACCAACCGATCGGATTATTGGCGGGCAAATGTCCGTCTGGTCTTGATCCTTCTCGTCATCTGGTTTGCCGTGTCCTTTGGCTTCGGCATCCTGCTGGTGGAACCTCTCAACGCCATTCAGATTGGCGGCTATAAGCTGGGCTTCTGGTTTGCGCAACAGGGCTCTATCTACACCTTTCTTGTGCTGATTTTTGTCTATGCTGCGCGCATGAACACGCTGGACAAGAAATTCAACGTCCAAGAAGACTGAGCGGGGGAATCATGGATCTACAAACACTAACTTATTTGGTAGTGGGCAGCACCTTCGCCCTCTATATCGGCATCGCCATCTGGTCACGCGCCAAGTCCACCGGTGAGTTCTATGTCGCCGGCAAGGGCGTGCATCCGGTGCTCAACGGCATGGCCACCGGCGCTGACTGGATGTCTGCGGCATCCTTCATCTCCATGGCCGGCATGATCGCCTTCGGCGGTTACGGCGCTTCCGTGTTTCTCATGGGTTGGACCGGCGGCTATGTGTTGCTGGCCCTGCTGCTGGCGCCCTATCTGCGCAAGTTCGGCAAGTTCACCGTGCCCGAGTTCATCGGTGACCGCTACTACTCCCAGAGCGCCCGCATCGTTGCCGTGGTCTGTCTGATCCTGGCCTCGGTCACCTACGTTATCGGTCAGATGACCGGCATCGGCGTGGCCTTTGGTCGCTTCCTCGGCATCTCCTACGAAGCGGGCATCATGGCCGGCATGGGCATAGTCGCCGTTTACGCCATCCTCGGCGGCATGAAGGGCATCACCTACACCCAGATCGCCCAGTATGTGGTTCTGATCTTCGCCTACACCGTGCCTGCCGTGTTCATCTCCCTGAACCTGACCGGCAACCCCCTGCCCCAGCTGGGCCTGGGCGGCACCCATCTGGAAAGCGGCATGAGCCTGCTGGATAAGCTCGACCTGGTGGTCAAAGATCTGGGCTTTGCCGAATACACCACCCAGGTGGCCGGCAGCAGCCTCAATATGTTCGTTTACACCATGTCGCTGATGATCGGCACCGCCGGTCTGCCCCACGTCATCATCCGCTTCTTCACCGTGCCCAAGGTCAAGGACGCCCGCTTCTCCGCTGGCTGGGCGCTGGTGTTCATTGCCCTGCTCTACACCGTGGCCCCTGCTGTAGGCGCCATGGCCCGTCTGAACCTGATGGAAACCGTCCAGGTGGGCGAAGTCGGTACGGTCGAGGGCAATCTGGCCTACGAAGAGCGCCCGGAATGGTTCAAGCGTTGGGAGGTCACCGGCCTGCTCAAGTTTGAAGACAAGAACGGCGATGGCCGCATCCAGTACTACAACGACAAGAACGCCGAGTTCGCCGCCAAGGCCGAAGGCTGGGGCTGGAAGGGCAACGAGATGGTCACCGTGAACAACGACATCATGGTATTGGCCAACCCGGAAATCGCCGGCCTGCCCAACTGGGTCATAGCCCTGGTGGTAGCCGGTGGTCTGGCAGCGGCGCTGTCCACCGCCGCCGGTCTGCTGCTGGCCATCTCCTCGTCCATCTCCCATGACCTGCTCAAGGGCGTGTTCATGCCGCAGATCACGGAGAAAAACGAGCTCATGGCCGGTCGTATCGCCATGGTCGGGGCCATCCTGCTGGCCGGTTATCTCGGCATGAATCCACCCGGGTTCGCCGCAGGCACCGTGGCGCTGGCCTTTGGTCTGGCGGCTTCGTCGATCTTCCCGGCACTGATGCTGGGCATCTTCGTCAAGCGCATGAACAACACCGGCGCGGTGTTGGGGATGATTGCCGGTATCTCCGTGACCATGCTCTACGTGTTCCAGCACAAGGGCATACTCTTCATCAAGGGCACCGAGTTCCTTGGCGACCTGCCCGCCAACTGGTTCTTTGGCATCACCCCTGAGGCCTTTGGCGCCATTGGTGCTGTGGTGAACTTTGCCGTGGCCTTCATGGTCGCCAAGGTCACCGCACCGCCGCCGGAGCACATCCAGCAGCTGGTGGAAGATGTCCGCGTGCCCAAGGGCGCAGGCACTGCCAGCGACCACTAATCTCAATTCCCTGAATTGAGTTAGAATCAAAGCCCCGCACCCGCGGGGCTTTTTTTTCGGGGATTGTTTAGGACGCAGAGATCGCAAAGGAGCGCAGAAAGCGCAGAGTTGTGAAAGTTAGGTCGGTTAAGCCCATCGCACCCGAGGGGGATGGGTTGGGGGAAACTCCGGCGTAAGACATTCATGGCTGCTTAGGCCGTTCGCTGAGCGAAGCGGTGTCCTGAGCCTAGCCGAAGGGTCGAAGCGAGCGGCGGCTGGCTTCGACTCCGCTCAGCCAGCGCTTTCTCGCTAAGTTGACGACAGTTGGTTGGGTAGAGGGGCAAAATATTCAACTCTCTGCGATCTCCGCGCTTCTCGGCGTCCTCTGCGTCCTCTGCGTCCTTACTAATTCCGGCCATGCCGGGTTAGGATTAGCCCAACTCCACTCTTTAAGGCCTGATTGCATGGAAATCGAACTCGAAGAAATCCGCGACTTTCTTCTCGCCCACCCGCCCTTTGACCAGCTGTCGGCAGAGGCCCTGAACACCCTCATGGGCGAAATCAGCGTGCGCTACCTGCGCCGTTCCAGCGAGGTGCCGCCCAAGGACAAGCCGGGGGATTTCCTCTACATGGTGCGCAAGGGCGCCCTGGCGGTGCAGGATGCCCAGGGCAAGCTGATGGAAAAGCTCGGCGAGGGCGATTATTTCATCCCCTTCTGCGAGGACAGCCCGGCTGAGCCCCTGCAGGCCCAGGCGGAAGAGGACACCCTGGTCTATCTGGCGCCCTGCTCGGTGCTCAAACGGCTACGCAACAGCTCCGCCGAGTTCGATCAATTCTTCAGCGCCGGCACCAACGAGCGCCTGCGCCGGGCGATCCATCAGATCACCGATGAGGCCAGCCCCAGCGGCAGCAGCCTGATGAACATCAGTGTCGGCGACCTTTCCGAACCCCGTCTGGTGCAGGCCAGCCGCGACAAGACGGTGAAAGAGGCGGCGCAGATCATGACCGATAACGGCGTCTCCTCCCTGCTCATCACCGAGGGCAAGCAGCTGGTAGGCATAGTCACCGACAAGGACCTGCGCCGCCGCTTCATCTGCCAGGGTCTGAGCTACGACACCCCCATCGAGCAGGTGATGACCCCCAACCCCATCAGCATCAGCGCCGATACCCTGGGCTTCGAGGCCCTGCTGAAGATGACCCAGCAGGGGGTGCATCACCTGCCGGTGGTGGACAGCGATGGCCTGCGCGGACTGATCTCCACCACCGATCTGATCCGCCACCAGAGCGCCCACGGCCCCTATCTGGTGCGCGAGATCCTGCGCGCCGAGAGCATTGCCGATCTGCAAAACAGCGCCAGTCGCCTGCCCCGGTTGCAGGTGCAAATGGCCAGCAGCGGCGCCACCGCCCACCACATCGGTCAGGTGATTTCGTCAGTGACCGACGCCATCACCCAGCGCCTGCTGGCCCTGGCGGAGCAGGAACTGGGTGCGCCGCCGGTGGCCTACGCCTGGGTCAGTGGCGGCTCCCAGGCACGCCAGGAGCAGACCAGCTATTCCGATCAGGACAATGCCCTGATTCTGGATGACGCCCTCCAGCCCGAGCACGCGGCCTATTTCGAGGCCCTGGCGCGGTTTGTCTGCGACGGCCTCAACGCCTGCGGCTACTACTACTGCCCCGGTGAGGCCATGGCCAGCAATCCCAAATGGCGCCAGCCCCTGGCCCGCTGGCAGCGCTATTTCCACGACTGGATCGAAAAGCCCGAGCCCATGGCGCTGATGCTCTCCAGCATCTTTTTCGATCTGCGCCTGGTGGCCGGCGAGGCCAGTCTGTTCCACCGACTGCAGCAGTCGGTGCTGGAAAAGACCCAGCAGAACAAGATCTTCCTTGCCTACATGGCGGCCAACGCCCTGCAGCACCGGCCGCCCCTGGGCTTTTTCCGCGCCTTTGTCCTGATCAGCGATGGCGAGCACGACAACACCTTCGACATCAAGCACCGCGGTCTGGTGACCATTGTCGATCTGGCCCGGGTCTATGCCCTGTCCTGCGGCTGCACCGAGGTCAACACCCTGGATCGGCTCAAATACAGCGCCGCCCACGGCGCCCTCAGCCAGGAGGGCGCGGCGAATCTGATCGACGCCCTGGAGTTCATCTCCATCCTGCGCATCCGCCATCAGGCCAACCAGCTCAAACAGGGCCTGACCGCGGACAACTACCTGCCGCCCAGCGACCTCTCGCCGCTGGAGCGCGGCCATCTGCGCGACGCCTTCAAGGTGATTGCCGAGATGCAGGCGGCGCTGGATTCGCGCTATCAATCGAGCCGGTTCTACTGATGGCCTGGTGGCAATTCTGGCGCCAATGGCAGAGCCTGGAGCAACAGCGCCAGGCCCTGCTCAAACAAACCCCCGCCGGCCCCCTGCGGGATTACCTGGCAGTGCCCTTTGCTGATCCCGGGCAGGATTTTCGCGCCCTCGACTACACCGCCCTGGACTTCGAGACCACCGGCCTGGACCCGCAAAAGGACGAGCTGCTCAGCTTCGGCGTCATCGACATGGCCGACATGGCCATCTACCTGGGCAGCGCCCAGCATCAGCTCATCGCCCCGCAGAACGACATCCCCGAGGCCAGCGCGGTAATCCACGCCATCACCGACGATCAGGCCGCCGCCGGCATCGGCTATCGCCATGCCCTGGAGCTGCTGCTGCAGCGCCTCGCCGGCAAGGTGCTCATCGCCCACTACGCCCGCCTGGAGATCGGCTTTCTCAACGCCGGCTGCCAGCGCCTGTTCGGCGGCCCCTTTCTCATCCCCACGGTGGACACCCTGCTGCTGGGGCGGCGCTGGATCGACCGGCGCAATCTCTATCTGCAGCAGTCGGACCTGAGACTGAACTCCCTGCGCGGACGCTTCAACCTGCCCCGCTACAAGGCCCACAACGCCCTCACCGACGCCCTGGCCACCGCCGAGCTGTTCCAGGCCCTGACGGTGCAGCGCATGACCGAGCGCCACGTGCCCCTCAAGGAGCTGGAGTACCGCGGTAAGTATT
>JADGBD010000142.1:2375-5639 GCA_015231665.1 Gammaproteobacteria bacterium | reverse complement strand
CCCGCGGGGTTTGCGTGAAATTCGGGCTGCTGACGTTTGTAGCTAATCAGGAACTTTATTGAATAACAATGTAGGTCTCTATCCCCATCTCCATAATCCGTGCGGCCTGGATATCGGTTTCATCCACGCTTTTGAAGGGGCCGACCTGGACGCGGTAGAGCGGCCGCTCGCCTGGGGCGGGCGGGACTATGCGCACCGGCTGATTGAGCTGGCCGACCCGCTGACGCATGACCTCGGCATTGGCCGGTTCGCCGTAAGCGCCGACCTGAATGTAGATGTCGCCGCGGATCGGATGATAGGCGGTTGCCTGATCGTCGGGCACGCCGGGGACTATGGCGCGCACTTCCACCAGGCCGGTGCCCTTGGCGATGATCCCCAGCTTGGTGGCGGCGACCCGGGAGAGGTCGATGATGCGGTTCTTCTTGAAGGGGCCGCGGTCGTTGATGCGCAGCACCGCGCTCAGACCGTTTTCCAGATTGGTGACGCGCACATAGGTGGGCAGCGGCAGGGTGGGGTGGGCGCCGGTCATGGCATCCATGTTGTAGGGCTCGCCGCTACTGGTGGATTTGCCGTGAAACTGGGGGCCGTACCAGGAGGCAATGCCGCGCTCTACATAGCCGGCAGCGCTTTTGAGGGTGTAATAGCGTTTGCCGAAGACCACGTAGCTGGGCATGTTGCCCAGTTTGCTCAGGGGTTCGTGCTTGGGCACCGGGTCCGGGGGCAGGGGGCCGCTGAATTTGGTGTTGGTCCCCAGCAGCCCGCTACCGGGCATGTAACAGCCGCTGAGCAACAGGCTGGCGAGCAGCAGAACCAGTAGCAGGCCGCGGCGCAAGAGTGGATTTGTTTGTCCCGCAGGACCGTCCAGGATCTGATCTGACCCCATGGGTTTAATGGAAAACAAAAGGCGTCTCCTTGGGTTTGGCCGGAGGGTTGGTCGGGGGGTTGGCCGGATCAGCCGAAGCCTGACGCTGCTGGCGAATCGCCTCGCCGAGCTGGTACACCGCCATGGCGTAGAGCGGGCTGCGGTTGTAGCGGGTGATGACGTAGAAATTGTGCAGCCCCAGCCAGTAGTCAAAGCTGCCATCGGCCCGCTCAAAGGCCAGCAGATAGGCCGGGCTTTGGCTCTGGATCGGGCTGGCGGGCAGCACGCCCTGGGCGGCCAGGTCCTTGAGGCTGTGCTGGGGTTTGTCGGTGGGCAGCACCACTTCTTTCAACGCCCGACCGGGCTCGGCGAACATCAGCCCCTGATGGCGCTTGGCGGCTACCGGGTCCTGGGCCTGCCAGCCGTTGAGCTTGAGGTAGTTGGCGATGCTGCCGATCATGTCCGCCGGGCTCTTCCACAGGTCGGTGTGGCCGTCCTTGTCGTAGTCAATGGCGTAGTGGCGGTAGCTGCTGGAGATGAACTGGGCCGCGCCCATGGCGCCGGCATAGGAGCCGGTGACCTGGGTGGGGTCGAAATTCGCTTCCTCGGCCAGCAGGATGAATTGCATCAACTCCTTGCTGAAGAACTCGGCGCGCTTGGGATAGTTGAAGGCCAGGGTGTAGAGGGCATCGAGCACGCGCATGCTGCCGGTGCGCTCGCCATAGATTGTCTCAACGCCGAGGATGGCGACTATGACCTGCGCCGGCACGCCGAACTCCCGCTCGGCCTTTTCCAGCAGTTCACGGTTGGCGCTCCAGAAGGCCACGCCCTTGTCGATACGGCTCTGGGTCATGAAGATGGCCATGTATTCATGGCCGGCTTTGTGCTTTTCCGCCCGCCGGTTCATGCTGTCGAGTATCTCCTGCTGATGCCTGGCCTGGGCCAGCAGCCGGGCGACCTCGGCCTTGTCCTTGCCGTGTTGCTGGTGCATTTTGTCGATGAAGGCCTGGACTGCGGCGGGATCGGTGGCCAGATCGGCGGCCAGATTGGCGCTGGCGTAGGTGCTGAGAAGCAATATCAGGGGAATGAGTCTGTTCATGATCAGGTAGGTAGCAGTTTCTTGTGGCTGTGAATGGACATCAGGATACCGAAGCCGGCCATGATGGTCACTAGGGAGGTGCCGCCATAGCTGATCAGGGGCAAGGGAACCCCCACCACCGGCAGCATGCCGCTGACCATGCCGATGTTGACGAAGACATAGACAAAGAACACCAGGATGATGCTGCCGGCGAGCAGGCGGCTGAAGGTGTCCTGGGCCATGCTGGCGATGAACAGGCCGCGGTAGATGATGAACAGGTAGAGCAACAGCAGCAGGAGCACGCCAAACAGCCCCAGTTCCTCCGCCAGTACGGCAAAGATGAAGTCGGTATGGCGCTCCGGCAGAAATTCCAGGTGGGACTGGGTGCCTTCCATCCAGCCCTTGCCGTAGGCCCCACCGGAGCCAATGGCGATTTTCGATTGAATGATGTGATAGCCCGAGCCGAGGGGGTCCTGCTGGGGGTCGAGAAAGGTCAGTACCCGCTGACGCTGGTAATCGTGCATGAAATGCCAAGCCACCGGGGCTGCCGCTGTCGCTGCCGCCACCAGAAAACCGATCAGGCGCCAGCTGATGCCGCCGAGAAAGAGCACGAACACCCCGGCGCTGGCCACCAGCAGGGAGGTGCCCAGGTCCGGCTGCTTGGCGATCAGGCCCACCGGCAGGGCAATGGCCAAGGCGGCAAAGAACAGATCCCGATTGCTTGGCGGGATGTGGCGAATGGAGAAGAACCAGGCCAGCACCAGGGGCAGGGCCAGCTTCATCACCTCCGAGGGCTGGAAGCGGAACAGGCCAAAGTCGAGCCAGCGCTGGGCGCCTTTGCCGATGACCCCCACCAGGAGTACCGCCAAGAGCATCAACAGGCCGGCGATGAAAACGAAGGGTGCCCAGCGCTGCCACTGGGCTGGGGTGATCTGGGCGGTGAGCAAGAGCACGGCGAAGGCAAAGCCCAGACGCAGCAACTGCCGCTGGATCATCTCGGCATCGCCGCCGGAGGCGCTATAGAGCACCACCAGGCCAAAGCCAGAGAGCAGCAGCAGGCCGATGAACAGGGGCGTGTCCAGGCGCAGGAAGCTGAGCAGGCCACGCTCCTTGGCGCGGTTGCCGTCCGGGTGCAGATTGCGGTCGTAGCTGGACTTGCCGATCATTCGCTGCTCATCTCCACCGGTTCATCGGGCTCCTGGCCCTCGTCCAGCTCATCGTACTGGGGTCCGAGCAGATAGGCATCCATCACCTTCTTGCTGATGGGCGCGGCGACGCCGCCGCCGGTCTCGAGCAGATCATCCTCGTGGGACAGGGCGATGCC
>JADGBD010000142.1:0-2359 GCA_015231665.1 Gammaproteobacteria bacterium | reverse complement strand
GGCGTGCTCGCGCAGGCGTTTGGCGGTACCCTCCTTGTCGGAGCGCTCGTCCTGCTTGATGCCGAACACCTGGGCGGTGCCGGTCTTGCCGGCGATGCGGTAATTGCTGTTGCGGATCGACTTGGCCGTGCCCTGCTCCGCCTCCACCACCTGGAGCATGGCGTCGAGGGTCTGATTGAAGCTGTCGTTGTGCTGCATGTCGAAGCGGCTGCTTTTTTGGCGCAGGATCACGGGCTCGCCGGCGCCCTCCAGCGCCGCCACCGCGCGCACCAGCTTGGGCTCGCGGCGCAGCCCGGCGGCGGCCAGGGTGGCGGTGGCCGAGGCCAGCTGCAGCGGGGTGGTGAGGAAATAGCCCTGGCCGATGCCGGCAATTACTGTCTCGCCGGCATACCAGGCCTTGCCGTAGGTCTGCTGCTTCCATTCCCGTGAGGGCAGGATGCCGGGGCTCTCGCCGGCCAGGTCGATGCCGCTGGGCTGGCCAAAGCCGAAGAGACTGAGGTACTGGCCGAGTTTGTCTATGCCCATGTTCACTGCCAGGTCGTAAAAATAGACGTCGCAGGAGGTGGTGATGGCCGAGAGCATATTGACCGCGCCATGACCCCAGCGTTTCCAGCAGCGGTAGCGGTGTTCCTGGTTGGGTAGCTGGAAATAGCCCGGGCAGGAGACCTGATCATTGGCATTGACGCTCCCGCTGAACAGGGCGGCCCAGCCGATGAAAGGCTTGATCGTCGAGGCCGGCGGATACTGGCCCTTGATCGCCCGGTTGAACAGGGGGTTGTCCGGGGATTCGAGCAATTGCTGGTAATCCTTGTTGGAGATGCCGTCAACGAACAGGTTGGGGTCGAAGCCCGGCTTGCTGACCATGGCGATGATGCCGCCGGTCTCCACTTCGATGGCCACCACCGAGCCGTTGAAATCGCCCAGGGCGGTGCGGGCAATTTCCTGGATGCGGGTGTCCAGATGCAGATGCAGGTCGCGCCCGGTGATCGGTGGTTCGCGTTCCAGCACCTGCAGCGGCCGGCCGACGGCATTGACCTCTTCGCGCTGCAGACCAACACTGCCGTGGAGCAGGCTTTCGTAGCTCTGCTCCAGGCCGGTCTTGCCGATGTGGCTGGTGCCGGCGTAGTCCGAGGGGTTGATTTTCTCCAGATCCTTGTCGCTGATGCGGCCGACGTAGCCCACCTGGTGCGAGGCCAGGGTCTTCAGCGGGTATTCGCGGGTCGGCACGGCATTGATCACCACCTCGGGGAACAGGTGGCTCTTGACCGCAAAGCGCGCCAGCTCGGTCTCGTCGAGGCGGGTGCGGATGGGGATGTTGTCGAAGCGACGGCGCTGGCGGCGCAGCTTCTGGAAGCGCTCCAGGTCGTCCTCGGTGATGGTGACGATCTGGCTCAGGCGCTCGATGGTGGCATCGAAACTCTGGGTGCGCTGGGGCAGGATTTCCAGGGTGTGGTTGAGGCGATTGATCGCCAGGGCGACGCCGTTGCGATCAAAGATCTGGCCGCGGGTGGGCGGCAGCGGCCGCAGCTTGACCCGGTTGTCGCGGGACTCGGTGCGGTAGCGCTCGTGATCGATGATCTGCAGCCGAAACAGTTGGCTCAGCAGCAACAAAAACAGCAGGGCGATGAAGATCACGGCGAGCCAGGCCCGGCCGGTGAACAGGCGCGCCTCATGAGAGTAGTTGCGAAAGGAGCGTTGCTGCTGATCCATCGCGCCCTGGCCTCAGCCGAAGTGGGTCAGGCGGCGACCGTCGCGCAGCAGCAGCTGGATCAGCGGCCAGAGCAGGCCACCGAGCAGGGCCGGCATCCAGTAGAGCAGGGTCAGCGGCATGTGGCCCGAGCTGCTGATGATCCAGAAATGAATGATCCGCTCCAGCAGCAGCAGGGCGAGCACCAGGGTCGACTGCTGCCAGACCGGAAACACGCGGATGCGCTGGTACAGCTGCAGGCAGATGAAGGCGGTGATGGAGAAGGTCAGGGCGTGCTGGCCGAGCATGGTGCCGGTGAGGGCATCCTGGGTCAGGCCCAGCACCCAGCCGCTGAACACCCCCACCTGATGGGGCGCGGACAGGACCCAGTAGATCAGCGCCAGGCTGGTCCAGGGGATGCGGTAGCCCTGGCTCCATTCCGGCATCGGCAGGATCTGCAGCAGCAGGGCGATGATGAACACCATGACGATGGTGGCGGAGGAGGCGTAGCTGGTCTCCTGCATCAGGGGTTCTCCTCGGCTGCGGGCGCGGCGGGATTGGCCGCTTCTGGCCTGGGTGTTGCGGGCTTGGCGGGTTCGGGCTTTGCCGCCTCGGGTTTGGCGCTGGACCTGATTCCCGAGACAGCCGCACAAGCCTGGCAGATTGCCGATC
>JADGBD010000141.1 GCA_015231665.1 Gammaproteobacteria bacterium | reverse complement strand
TATTCAATGGAAATTTAGTCGCATGATTAATGCGAAGATTTAGGAAATGGGTGGGTTCTACCAGGATTGAACCTAGTCGACTCGATCCCGTCGCTGTCTGTCTGTCTTGCCCAGTGGTAAGCCAAGAGCCTTTGATGATTGGAATCGTGACGAGCAGTATCGAGTTGAATTGAATAAAAAACCCAGGAGGACTTCTTTTGTCCTTCTGGGTTTGGTGTGGGCTTCCGCTGTCCTGCGCTGCTGGTTTCAGCTTAAGCGAAAAATTGGGCTCATGTTTAATGGGAATGTTCTCATGTTTAATGATTCGTTCTCACCTTTAATGATTTTTTACGATTGGGCGATCAATCCCAATTCAAGGCCCCGCCGGTCTGGTATTCGGTGACCCGGGTTTCGAAGAAGTTTTTCTCCTTGCGCATGTTGGCCTGCTCGTCGAGCCAGGACAGGGCGTTCTGGGCGCCGGGGAAGGGCTCTTGCTCGAAGCCGAGCTGGCGAGCGCGGCGGTTGGCGATGTAGCGGAATTGCTCCAGGTGATCTGCCGCCGAGTAGCCGAGGATGGGATCGCGCAGGATATAGTTGGCGTACTGGCTTTCCGCCGCTTCGCACTCGTCCCACATGTCGCGCAGGGCCTGGGGCTCGGGCTTGATCTTCTCCTCGTGCATGATCTGCTTGGCGACCCGGATGCCGAAGGCGGCGTGGAGCACCTCGTCGCGCATGATGTACTGCAGCTGCTCGGCGGTGCCCTTCATCAGGCCCCGGCGCTGGAGTGAGAAGATGGGGCTGAAGCCGTTGTAGAACCAGCAGCCTTCAAAGATGCCGGCGAAGAAGATGTAGGCGAGGAGAAAATTCTCCAGCTCGTCGCGGTCGTGCAGGTCGATGTCGGCACGCAGCACCGAGTTGAGCCGCCGGTTGGCGATCTGGATCTTGCCGTTGATCTCCGGCACCACCCGGTAGCGGTTGTAGATCTCGCCCTGGTTGAGGCCGATGGTCTCGATGCAGTGCTGGTAGGTCCAGGTGTGCAGGGCCTCTTCATAGACCTGGCGAGCCTGGTAGATCTGCAGCTCGGGGGCGGACATCTTTTCCATCACCGCCAGGCCGATATTGCGCATGGCGAGGATATCGGAGGTGGTCAGATAGGAGAGCACGTTCTCATAAACGTGGCGCTCTTCCACCGTGAGCTTGTGGTGGTAGTCGTGCACGTCCTGGGCCATGTTAATGTCCAGGGGAGTCCAGTGGTTCTTGTTGGCGTTGAGGAAAAACTCCCAAGCCCAGGGGTATTTGAACGGTGCCAGCTGGTTGATATCGGTCATGCCGTTGACCACGCGCTTGTCGTCCGGATTCACCGGCTTGCGTTCGGCCAGGGCATGGGCATGCAGCGGAGTGCGCGCACGCGCCGCAACGGCCTGAGCGGCACGGTTCTCCAGCAAGGGGTTGGCCTCCTGGTGCAGCTGTTTCTCTATGGCCGTGGCCTTGGTCACAATGGCCGGTGCGGCAAGGGGGTCATCCCAGTTCAACATGGCGGTGGACTCCTGTAATCGGTATTTAGGGCTGTTCGGGAATTTCAGTCCGCAAAAAACGCAAATAAACGCAGATCAATAATGGCTAAAGGCATGATTGCTGAAAGATCAGCGTCGCGCTGCTGCCTGCTTTCAATGCCTTCTATTTGCGTCTATTCGCGTTCATTTGCGGACTTAAGTCTTTTACTGACAGGCCTCGCACTCGGGGTCGAGGATGCTGCAGGCCTTGGGTGCGTCGCTGCTGGCGGCCAGCAGGCTGCTGCCGGCGAACTCGCTCAGGCCTAGCTTGCCGGCGGAGCCGTCGCTGACGTTCTTTTCCATGTGCGTCGCGCCCATGGAGCGCAGGTAGTAAGTGGTCTTCAGCCCCCGCACCCAGGCCAGCTTGTACAGGTTGTCGAGCTTTTTGCCCGAGGGCTCAGACATGTACAGGTTCAGGCTCTGCGCCTGATCCAGCCATTTCTGCCGCCGCGCCCCGGCCTCTACCAGCCAGCGCGGGTCGACCTCGAAGGCGGTGGCGTAGAGCGCCTTGAGGTCCGCCGGGATGCGGTCGATGGGCTGGACCGAGCCATCGTAGTACTTGAGGTCGTTGACCATCACCTCGTCCCACAGACCGCGTTGCTTCAGCTCCCGCACCATGTAGGGGTTGACCACGGTGAACTCGCCGGAGAGGTTGGATTTGACGAACAGGTTCTGGTAGGTCGGCTCGATGGACTGACTGACACCGACGATATTGGAAATGGTCGCCGTCGGTGCTATGGCCATGCAGTTGGAGTTGCGCATGCCAACGCTCATGACGCGCTGGCGCAGGCTGTCCCAGTCCAGGGTCTGGCTCATGTCCACTTGCAGGTAACTGCCGCGCTGCTCCGCCAGGCGCTGCATGGAATCGATCGGCAGCACGCCCTGGCTCCACAGCGAGCCCTCAAAGCTCGAATAGCGGCCCCGCTCTTCCGCCAGATCGGTGGAGGCCTTGATGGCGAAGTAGCTCAGCGCCTCCATGGAGCGGTCAGCAAACTCCAGGGTCTGCTCCGAGGCGTAGGGGTGGCCGAGCTTGTACAGGGCATCCTGAAAACCCATGATGCCCAGGCCCACCGGGCGGTGACGCAGGTTGGATCGGCGCGCCTGGGGCACGCTGTAGTAGTTGTAGTCGATGACGTTATCCAGCATGCGCATGGCGGTGCTGACGGTGCGCTCCAGGCGGGCCAGGTCCAGGCCGTTGGCGTCCACATGGGCGGCCAGATTCACCGAGCCCAGGTTACACACGGCAATTTCCTGATCATTGGTGTGCAGGGTGATCTCGGTGCAGAGGTTGGAGCTGTGCACCGAACCCAGATGCTGGTTGGTATAGCGGATGTTGCAGGGGTCCTTGAAGGCGATCCAGGGATGGCCGGTCTCGAACAGCATGCCGAGCATCTTGCGCCAGAGGTCCACCGCCTGGAGCTTGCGCGAGATGCGAATCTGCCCCTGCTCGGCCTTTTGCTCATAGGCGGTATAGGCCTGCTCGAAGGCCTTACCGGTGAGATCGTGCAGGTCCGGCACCTCGTTGGGAGTGAACAGGGTCCAGCTGCCGTTCTCCGCCACCCGCTGCATGAACAGGTCGGGAATCCAGTTGGCGGTGTTCATGTCGTGGGTGCGGCGGCGCTCGTCGCCGGTGTTCTTGCGCAGTTCGAGGAAATCCTCGATATCGATGTGCCAGGTCTCCAGATAGGCACAGACCGCGCCCTTGCGCTTGCCGCCCTGGTTCACCGCAACCGCGGTGTCATTGGCCACCTTGAGGAAGGGCACCACGCCCTGGCTCTTGCCGTTGGTGCCCTTGATGTGCGAGCCCAGACCGCGCACCCGGGTCCAGTCGTTGCCCAGACCTCCGGCGTACTTGGATAACAGGGCGTTGTCCTTGATCGCGCTGTAGATGCCGTCGAGGTCATCCGGCACCGAGGTCAGGTAGCAGCTGGACAGCTGCGGTCTGAGGGTGCCGGAGTTGAACAGGGTCGGCGTGCTGCTCATGAAATCGAAGGATGAGAGCAGGCTATAGAACTCGATGGTGCGCTCCTCGCGGTCGATCTCGTTGATTGCCAGACCCATGGCCACGCGCATGAAGAAGGCCTGGGGCAGCTCGAAGCAGGTCTTGTCCTGGTCGTGGATGAAATAGCGATCGTAGAGGGTCTGCAGGCCGAGATAGCTGAAGTTGAGGTCACGCTCAGGCTGGATCGCGGCGATCAGCCGGTCCAGGTCATACTGGGCCAGCCGCGAGTCGAGCAGCTCCAGGTCGATCGCCTTGTGCAGGTAGGCCTTGAAATAATCGCCGTAGCGCAGGCCCATCTCCGCCTGGTTGCTGACGATATCCAGACGCAGGAAGCCCAGCGCCTCGCGGCGCAACTGGTCGAGCAGCAGGCGCGCGGCCACCTGGGAGTAGTTCGGCTCCTGATCGATCAGGGTGCGCGCGCTCATCACCAGGGACTGGGCGACATCGATCTCACTGACGCCATCGTAGAGATTGCGCAGGCAGTGCTGGCGAATCGCCTCGGCGTCCACCTCATCCAGGCCCCGGCAGGACTCATCCACCAGGGTGCGCAGGCGGTTGATGTCCAGCGGCCGCTTGCTGCCGTCAGCGAGGGTGACCTGAATCTGCTGCTCCTTCGGCAGGCTGGCGTCATCGCGGCTGCGCGCTGCCTCCTGCTCGCGCTCCTTGGCACGCTCGGCGCGGTAGAGCACATAGGCACGGGCGGCCTTGTGCTCGCCGGAGCGCATCAGCACCAGTTCCACCTGATCCTGGATGTCTTCCACATGCACATTGGAGGCGGTGCGGGTCAGCGCCTGGATGACCTGACCGGCGAGCTTGTTCACCGTCTCGTGAATCCGGCGGGAGGCGGCGGCATTGCCACCCTCCACCGCGAGAAAGGCCTTGGTCATGGCAACGGTGATCTTGTTCGGATCGAAGGGCATCATCTTACCGTTGCGGCGGATGACGTGAAAGTCGTAGCTGTGTTCCGGGGTGATGGGCCCAGCGCTGTCGGTCAAGATCGCCGCGCGCGGCATTTGGGGCTGATCGGAAATCACGGGGGTCAGGGCTTCGTGTGCCATTCCATCTCCTGGCGCTTGGTTAGTCTGTTATTGGGTTTACGGGTTGCGCTTGCCGCTGGGATGCTGGATTTAGGCCCCGACTGGGCTCTGCTAGAGCCCCGCTCGAATCGGGGTGCGGAAAGCAGGAAACACAATATATGCGCATTTCAGCCAGAGTCAAACACTAGATATTGTGTTTACCGGCCAGGGACGGTGGCTTTTCTGTGGGCGGTTTGTGGATAACTCAGGTCGAGCCTTGCCGGGCAAGGGCTGGTAAAAAATTAGCCTTTGCTGATATGGCTAGGGGAGTCAGGTCATCGTTTTTTTCTATGGCTTGATAAGCCCTTCCTGGGCAAAAAATCCCTCCAGCATGGCCGCGCTGATCGGGCCGGTGTGGCGCGAAACCAGCTCGCCCTTGGGGTCGATAATCGCCGTGGTGGGCAGACCCTTGAGGGGCTCGAAGGGGGTCAGCGGCAGCTCGCCGACCATCAGCAGGGGGTAATTGAAGGTAAAACGCTTGAGGAAGGGACGCAGCTCCAGCGGGGTTTTCTGCTCGAAATTCACCCCCAGCAGACGGATCTGGGGATATTTCGCCTGGAAGGCGATGAGCTCGGGAATCTCCTCGACACAGGGCGCACACCAGCTGGCCCAGAAATTCACCACCACCCACTGGCCACGGTAATCCGCCAGCCGATGGGTCTTGCCCTGGATGTCGTGCAGGCTGAAATCCACCGGTCCGGCCAAGCTTGCAGCCAGGCTCGAACCCGGGCTTGAAGCCAGCCAGATCAATAGCAACAGACCTATGCCAAATCTTTTCATGGCGTCATTTTAGCCTGATTCAACTTTTGACCGCGCTCCGATGTTGCCCGATTCTACTTTGTTGGCTGAGCCGGCCTGTCTCGGCAGCGCAAAAATCCAACAACGTCGCATTCGGGGCCTGCAAAAGGGCATGCGAATATGCTCGGATTCTAAAATTTATCCCTTCTATGCAGGCACAGAAAATTTGAGGGCTGATGGGGTACAATTTTTTGCCCGCATCCAGGCCGAATAGTGGTACAAAGTAGCCCTATAGGCGCTGGGGCAGTTGGACTGCCGCGAGCCAAAA
>JADGBD010000140.1 GCA_015231665.1 Gammaproteobacteria bacterium | reverse complement strand
CTATTGTTTTTGACGAACAGGTCCTGCCCCTCCACCAGTTCCACGCCCATCTTGTCGGCGAGAAAGCTGTGCTCGTAGTAGGCCGAGTTGTACAGCCCCGGCGAGAGCACCACCACCGTGGGGTCTGATTTGCAGGCGGGCGGCGCGCAGCTGGTCAGGCTGGCGAGCAGGTCATCGGGATAGTGATCCACCGGCGCCACCTGATGGCTTTTGAACAGATCGGGGAACAGCCGCATCATCACCTCGCGGTTCTGCAGCATGTAGGACACCCCCGAGGGCGTGCGGGTGTTGTCCTCCAGCACATAGAAGTCGTCCGGGCCGGTGCGGACAATATCGATGCCGGCGATGTGGGTATAGACCCCGCCAGGGGCCTGCACGCCGCGCATTTCCGGCAGATAGGCCTTGTTCAGCAGCACCAGCTCAGCCGGCCCCTTGCCGGCAGCGATGATCTCGCCCCGGTGATAGACATCCTGCAGAAACCGGTTCAGCGCCCGCACCCGCTGCTCCAGACCGCGGGCGAGAAAGGCCCACTCGCTGGCGCGCACAATGCGCGGGATGATATCGAAGGGAATCAGCCGCTCCGGGTCACCACCCTCGCCGTAAACAGCAAAGGTGATGCCGATACGCCGGAACAGGGTCTCGGCCTCCTTTTTGCGCTGCTTCAGCCGATCCCTCGGTGCCTGGATCATCCAGTCCGCCAGCATGCCCATGCCCGGCCGGGGCGAGCCCTGGGCCTCCAGCATCTCATCAAACCAATCGATCTTGCGTTGTTCCGTCATGGTTGGCCTTGTGTAAAGCAATAGTCCCCGGTGGATAGTCCGCAAATGAACGCCAATGGAGGCTAATTCATCAATTAAGTAACCCCTCAGGCTATTAAGCCCCTCGCCCCTTCGGGGGGAGGGGTTGGGGAGAGGGGTGAGGGAGCAAGCAATTCCAATTAACCAAACCAGAGCAAAAAGGCTGCCATTCGCCAATCAGGACAAAAAGCCGCTGATTAAAAAGGCTTTATTTCTGCATACCGAGCAGATCCCCGGCATCATGCGCACCACAAGAGTGCAGTCCAGAATGACCTCGCTCCAGATAGGTGCAGTCCAGTCGGTCGCTCGATTCCAGGCAAAGCACAAGCCATTGAAATAAAAAGATAATAAAAACTGGCACCATTCTTGGTAGGGATGCAACGTCCATACTCTTGGCAGTGATGGACAGATCTGAATTAGACATAGGCAATAGAGCGCTAGGGTTCCGGCCGCTTGCAGGCGGTGACTGGTCCGAGAGCACTCAACCTCTTATGAGGTCACACGGCGGGACAAAAGCCCGGGAGAACACGTCTGGCTCATTGCCAAGAGTGCTCCTGTAGCTTTGCAACCAAAGGTCACGCCATGAAACTCAAGCACGCCCTCGCCCTCTCTCTGTTTCTCCTCAGCTCACCAGTCCTGGCCAAGGACAGCTTCAAGGTCTGTTGGTCCATCTACGTCGGCTGGATGCCCTGGGGCCTCGCCGCCGATCAGGGCATAGTCGATAAATGGGCAAAGAAGTACGACCTCAATATCGAGGTGGTGCAGATCAACGACTACATCGAATCCATCAACCAGTACACCGCCGGCCAATACGATGCCTGCACCATGACCAACATGGATGCCCTGACCATCCCCGCCGCCGGTGGTGTCGATAGCACCGCCCTGATCGTCGGCGACTTCTCCAACGGCAACGACGGCGTGGTGCTCAAGGGCAGCGACAAGCTCACCGACATCAAGGGCCGCCAGGTCAATCTGGTGGAACTGTCCGTGTCCCATTACCTGCTGGCGCGGGGCCTGGATAGCGTGGGTCTGAAGGAAAGCGACATCAAGGTAATCAACACCTCCGATGCCGACATGGTCGCCGTGTTCTCCACCAAGGACGTCAACGCCGCCGTGACCTGGAACCCCTTGCTGAGCGAGATCACCGCCCAGCCCGGCACCACCAAGGTGTTCGACTCCTCGCAGATTCCCGGTGAGATCATCGACCTGCTGGTGATCAATACCGAGACCCTCAAGGCCAACCCCAACCTGGGCAAGGCCCTGGTCGGCGCCTGGTACGAGACCATGGCGCTGATGTCCGCCGATAGCGACGCCGGCAAGGCCGCCCGCACTGCCATGGGCCAAGCCTCGGGCACCGATCTGGCTGGCTACGAGTCACAATTGGCCAGCACCAAGATGTTCTACACCCCGGCCGATGCCCTGGAACTGACCAAAAGCCCCAAGCTGATGGAAACCATGCAGCAGGTGGCCGAGTTCTCCTTTGAACACGGTCTGCTCGGCCAGAGCGCACCCGATGCCGGCTACATCGGCGTCGAGACCCCCGCGGGCACCTACGGCAACAGCAACAACGTCAAGCTGCGCTTCGACCCCAGCTACATGCAAATGGCCGCCGACGGCAAGTTGTAAGAGAAATGGGACGCAGAGATTTTTAATAAACACTCAGCGATCTCCGCGCTTCTCCGCGATCTCTGCGTCCTGAACTCAAAACCATGAAACGACTCATCAATCTGCAGCCTGCTCCGCCACTGAGGTTCATCCTGGGCCTGCTGCCGCTGGTTTTGCTGGTGTTGCTCTATGTCTGGGCCTCGGACGCACGCTTGGCGGCGAACCCGGTGGACAAGCTGCTGCCGAGCCTCGGCCAGTTTGCCGATGCCATCAAGCTGATGGCCTGGGAACCGGACAAGCGCAGCGGCGACATCCTGCTCTGGGTGGACACCCTCAGCAGCCTGCAACGCCTGGCCATTGGCATCGCCCTCTCTGCCCTGTTCGGCCTGATGCTCGGTCTGGTCACCGGCGCCCTGCCCCTGGTCAATGCCGGCTTTTCGCCCTTGCTGACGCTGATTTCGCTGATCCCGCCGATGGCGATACTGCCGATCCTGTTCATTGTCTTTGGCCTGGGTGAGCTATCCAAGGTGGCGCTGATCCTGGTGGGGGTAGGCCCCATCATCGCCCGGGATATGCAGCGGCAGACCCGCGAGATCCCCTTCGAGCAACTGGTCAAGGCCCAGACCCTGGGCGCCAACAGTCTGCAAATACTCACCGGCGTGCTGCTGCCGCAACTGTTGCCACGGCTGATTGGCAGCATCCGCCTGGCCCTGGGCACCGGCTGGCTGTTCCTCATCGCCGCCGAGGCCATCGCCTCCACCGACGGTCTCGGCTACCGCATCTTTCTGGTGCGCCGCTACATGGCGATGGACATCATCCTGCCCTACGTCGCCTGGATCGCCCTGCTCGCCCTGATCATCGATCAGGGCCTGATGCGGCTGAACCGTCGCCTCTTCCCCTGGTACCAGAGCGAGGGAGGCCGATGATCCAGATCAACAACCTGTGGAAGCGTTACGGCGACACCTCGGTACTGGAGCGGATCAACGCTGAGGTCAAGGAAGGCGAATTCATCACCCTGGTGGGTACCTCCGGCTGCGGCAAGAGCACCTTTCTCAAGCTGCTGCTGGGAACCGAGCAGCAGAGCCAGGGCGAACTGCTGCTGGACGGCAAGCCCATCCCGGCAGAGCCCGACCGTCATCGCGGCATCGTCTTTCAGCAGTATTCGGTGTTCCCGCACCTGAGCGTGCTGAAAAACGTCATGGCCGCCCGCGCCTTCGCCGAGGGTCGCATCAGCGCCCTGCTGCTGGGCCGACGGCGGCGCGAGGCGCGTGCCGAGGCCGAGGCCCTGCTGGAATCCGTCGGCCTCAGCCATGTGCTCGAAAGCTATCCGCACCAGCTCTCCGGCGGCATGCGCCAGCGCCTGGCCATCGCCCAGGCACTGGTGCTCAAGCCACGCATCCTGCTGCTGGATGAACCCTTCGGCGCCCTCGACCCCGGCATCCGCGGCGACATGCACGAGCTGATCCTGAACCTCTGGCACCAGCAACAGCTGACCGTGTTCATGGTCACCCACGACCTCAAGGAAGGTTTCTACCTGGGCACGCGCCTGTGGGTGTTCGACAAGATACGGCACGACCCCCAAGCACCCCAGGCCTTTGGCGCCACCATCACCTACGACATCCCCGTGGGCCGCACCGAGCGTAAGATCTACGAAGAAATCGACAACCAACTGCGGCCAGTGGCTGCGGTTTGAGTCCAATGAACCAGACACTTTTTGGACGCAGAGGACGCTAAGAAGCGCGGAGATCGCAGAGATAAAAAAGTTTTAGCGTGAGACCGTTAAGCCACTCCCCCCGTAGAGGCGAGGGGGCAAGTAGCTACAGTGTGAGGAAAATCAAACTCCGCGTGCTCTGCGCTTCTCTGCGATCTCTGCGTCCTGATTTGCGGACTACCAATTAAAAACACATCATCGGAGCTAGACCATGCAACCTGCTTTTTACCAAACCACCCTGGCCGGCGGCTGCCACTGGTCGCTGCGGGTACGCCGTGGCACCTTGATGCGCCTGACCGATCTCGAGGGCGATGGCAACTGCGGCATGTTGCTGTACAACCCGGAGAACCTGCTGGAGCGCTACAACGCGCCGGACACGCTCAAGTGCCAGCATACCTTCAAGCTGAGCAAGGGCAACTGCCTCTACTCGGACATGGGCCGCATCTTCTGCTCCATCGTCGAGGACGATCACGGCTGGCACGAGACCGTCTGCGGCAACAGCAACGCCGAGTTGGTCGCACAGCGCTGGGGCGCACGCGACTACCAGCAGGACCGCAATGCCTGGCACCAGAACGGCCAGGACGCCTTCCTGGTAGAACTGGCCAAGTACGGACTGGGGTTGGCCGACCTCGCCGCCAACCTTAACTGGTTCAGCCGGGTCGAGGTGAATGACAGCGGCGCCATGCGACTGGTAACAGGCCACAGCCAACCCGGCACCTCGGTCAGCCTGCGCTTCGAAATGGATACCCTGGTACTGCTGCACGCCTGCCCGCACCCCTTGAATCCCGCCGCCGACTACCCGGCCAAGCCCATCGGCATCGAATTCTTCAAGGCCGAGCCGGTCGGCGCGGACGACTTCTGCCGCAACTACCGCCCCGAAAACCAACGGGGCTTCGACAACAACGCCCTCTACCACCTGGGGCTGGATTGAAGAGTTAAAGTCCACAAATGAAAGCAAATGTAGCCACAAGTGCAGTAAGGACGCAGAGCCCGCAAAGAAGCGCGGAGATCGCAGAGTTAAAAACGGCATTGTGCGAAAGGAAACCCAAACTCCGCGCACTTTGCGCTTCTCTGCGCTCTCTGCGTCCTGAAATTTACGACTATGCACCTGCTGCATCCATTCGCGTTCATTTGCGGACTGATTTAAAACAACCAAGGAACACATCATGCTGAAAGAAAGCACCCGTGACCCGCAACAGGCTAGCGCGCGCCAGGTGGTCGGCGCCGGCGATTACTACATCGGCCGCCTGAACCAGGGCCAGACCGTCCGCATCCTCGACCTGGAGGGCAACCAGGCCGCCGATACCCTGTTCTACAACGCCCAGGACCCCAGCGAGCGCTACAGCGCCATGGACAGCATCCGCGAGCAGGGCAACATCTACCTGACCACCGGCAGCCTGCTGCGCTCGACCCTGAACCGGCCGATGCTTGAGATCGTCGCCGACACCTGCGGCCGCCACGACACCCTCGGCGGCGCCTGCGCCACGGAGAGCAACACGGTGCGCTACGATCGGGAAAAACGCTGCATGCACGCCTGCCGCGATTCCTGGATGCTGGCAATAAACGAGCACCCGGAGTTCGGCCTGCACAAGCGA
>JADGBD010000139.1 GCA_015231665.1 Gammaproteobacteria bacterium | reverse complement strand
GCTTTTTATGCCGATCCGCTGAACCATCGCCCCGAGGGTGCCGAGCCCTTGCTCGCATTCAGCGAGCGCGTCGGCGCAGGGCTTGCGCGCCTGTTGCGCGATCACCCGGGCGAGCATCTGCTGGTGGTGGCCCATGCCGGGGTGATCCGCGCCGTGCTCGGCCAGGTGCTGCAGGCACCGCCGCTGGCTTGGTATCGAGCGCGCATCGATACCGCCGGCATCAGCCGGTTTCGCCAGGGGCCGCAGGGGTTGAAGCTGGATTTTCACAACCGCAGCCGGTTGGATTAAATCTGGCAAAGCCAGGACGCAGAGGACGCAAAGAAGCGCGGAGAGCGCAGAGTTGAACAGGAAAACGTCTGAGAAGAAGGATCGCCAACTTTGTGTGCTTTGCACTTCTCGGCTCAGGCATCCTGCCTCACCCTATTATCTAAGTTGGCCCGATTTCTGCTTGTACCCAGTCAGGCGTCATTTGCCTGACAGAGAGAAGAGTCATGAGGAAACGAGCTGCATCACGTTGGATTTATCAGTTGCGACTGCGTCTGTTTCTATGGAAATACAGCCAGCCGCTGATCTAGCGGGCAGCGGGCCCCTGGGGGTGTAGTTTCACCCCCGGGACGCCAAACTTGCATTTGCCGAGACATCGATATGCACTGTGACACCAAGTTATTCAAAAAGGGCGCGCTTCTGCACAAGACCCTGAACCGTCGGGTTGGCCCCCAGCCGAGCGAGCAGAACATCGACCAGCTATCCAAGCTGATGGGCTTGCAGCCCGCCTACATCTTCCAGGCGATCCGCTATTACGTCGCCAACCTGGGCAAGTAGGTTTCGCCGCCTCACCGCCCCTTGGGCAGGACATTTTCCCCAAACTGACCCCGATAGTTACCCGGCGGGTCGTAATGACAAATCCACACATTGCTGATGCGGGTGTTGCAGCCGCTGGCCTGGCCGCAGCCAAGCGCCTGGGTGTTGCGCCATACCAGCTGGGTGAAGTGGCCGGTCTCGGCGGAGAACTCTGCCCGGTCATAGGCATACAGCGGCTCTTCGGCATACCAGTAACCGACGATCTGCGCTTCCGTTTTGGGCACCGACACCCAGGCCATGTTCTCGCCGTAGGGGGTGCTGGAATGATCGGTCGGGCAGCTGTCCGCCACCCGCTGGGCGCTGGCGGCGAGTTTGTCCGACCAGACCAGCGGCGCCGCGCCGTGCTGGGCGCGATAGGCGTTGTGCGCCTCCAGCCAGGCGCGCCCGGCCTCTGGCTGCTGGGGGGCCCGCTGGGGCAGGCCAGTGCAACCGGCCAAAACCAGGCTCAGCAAGACCAGACTGCGGCGCACGCTTGCCTCTCAGGCCAGATTCTGCCGCAGCAGCAGCTTTGGTGTTTGCGCCAAGGTCTGCGCCAGGGTCCGCGGCAGACGCAGGACAGGGAGCAGGCGTTTCAGCTTGGAGGGTGGTGAGGACATGGTTTGCAGCTCTGGGGTGGGTTTTTTCTGTTGGTATTGTTCGCGGTTCATGGCGGCCTCCGGGTGTGTCTGCGGATCATTGTCCGCTTCTGCCTGGGCCCTTGCCGTGAAGTCGATCACAGTCTGGTCCTAGCTGTCATAGAGAAAACCGCGGCGGAGGATGGCCTCGAACTCATCCGCCGGCAGGGGGCGGCTGTAGAAGAAGCCCTGGACCAGATCGCAGGACTGCTCGCGCAGCAGCTGGACGTGCTCCAGGCTCTCCGCGCCCTCTGCCACCACCTCCAGATCCAGCCCGCGGGACAGGCCGATGATGGCCTGGGTGATCTCGGCGGTGCGCGGATTGCTGACCATGTCCTGAATGAAGGCACGGTCGATCTTCAGGGTGGTGATAGGGAAGCGGCTGAGGTAGCTGAGGCTGGAATAGCCGGTGCCGAAGTCGTCGATGGAGATGTGGATGCCCATGGCGCGAATGGCATTGAGTTTGCTGATCACCTGCTCGACATCGCCGATGAGCATGCTCTCGGTGATCTCCAGCTCCAGATAGTCCGCCGGCATTCCGCTCTCGGCGAGGGCATCGGCCACCTTCTGCAGCAGTTGCGGATCACGGAACTGGGAGGCGGTGACATTGACCGAAATGCGCACCGGATTGAGTCCCTTGCGCAGCCAATCGCTGCCCTGCAGACAGGCCTGATGGAGGACAAAATCACCGATGCCGCCGATCAGCCCGGTCTCCTCGGCCACCGGGATGAACTGGCCCGGCGGCACCAGGCCGACCCCCGGCCGCTGCCAGCGCACCAGGGCCTCGGCGCCGACCACGGCGTTGCCTTCCAGGCAGACCTTGGGCTGGTAGTAAACGACAAACTCCCGATTGAGCAGGGCCTGACGGATGTCCTGCTCCAGTTCGATGCGGCTCTTGGCCGCCTGATTCATCTCCGCGGCAAAGAACTGGTAGTGGTTGCCGCCCTGCTTTTTCTGATGGCGCATGGCGCTTTCGGCGTGCTGCAGCAGTTGCTCGCGCGCCTGACCGTCGCTGGGAAAGATGCTGATGCCGATGCTTACGGAGACGCTGATCTGCTGGCTGGCCAGGCTGATGGACTGATTCAGGGCGCGGAGAATCTTTTCCGCCACCAGCACGCTGTCGCCGGTGGTGGCGATCTGCATCACCAGGCCGAACATGTAGCCATCCAGGCGCGCCAGGGTATCGCTGCGGCGGATGTTGTCGGCCAGGCGCTGGGCGATCACCTGCAGCACCTGATCGCCGGCGGCGCGGCCGAGGCCCTCGTTGATCAGGACGAAGCGATCGACGCCGATCATCAGCAGGGCTACCGACTTGCCGGCGCGAGGTGCGGCGATCAGGGACTGGTCGATGCGATCGAGAAACAGCGCCCGGTTGGGCAAACCGGTAAGCTGATCCTGCTGGATGCTGCCGGCCTCATCCAAGGCCAGCTGAATCGGCAACACCCAGACCAACCAGAGTGGCCCGGCCCCGAGTGTAGGGGCGATCCGGCGCAGTTGGATCTGCATCCGCTGCCGCCGCACCTGCTGCAGCCCCTGCTGCCCTGGGCGCTTGATCAGCTCGAACTGGCCCTGCCAATCGCCCTCGGCCGCCACCGCCGCAGCTACCTCGGTCCAACTCTCGGCAGACGCAATACTGGCCAGGGGTTGCCCCTGCAGGTCATCTTCGCCGTAGCCGCACAGCTCGGTGAAGGGCGGATTCAGGCGCAGGACGCGAAAATCGGCATCGCACAGGGCCAGGGCGTCACGGGATGAGGCCAGAATCATCTCCAGCGATGAGCTGAGCACCATCTCGAAGAGTTTGCTGGCTTTCTGCATGTCCGCCCTCTGCGCCTAGGCCGTTGGTTCGCGTTTGAAATTCTTCAGACCAAGGGATGGGCTCCGCTTGGCCCATGGCCCCAAGGTGTAAAAAAATCGGGCCGCTGGCTGCCATGAATTCTACACCTTTTTACGCAAATCATGGCGATAGAAGGAAATTTTGCGGATTTTCCGCGCCGGCAAAAAGTCGCCCAAGCCCCTTGGCTGGCATAGTTCCTGCTCGCTAGAATCGCCCTGCGGTCTTTATTAGAGCCCGTGACAAAAAGTTCCCACAAGAGCCTAGAGATGAAGAAGAATTTACCGGTCAGCCAACGTGAAATCAGCTATGGGGATGACATAATCTTGACATCCACCACCGACCTCAAGGGACTGATCACCTACGCCAATGCCGAGTTCGTCAAACTTAGCGGCTTCAGTGAAGCCGAGCTGCTTGGCTCCAATCACAACATCGTCCGCCACCCGGACATGCCGCCGGCGGCCTTCAAGGACCTGTGGGACACCATCAAGCAGGGTCGATCCTGGCGCGGCATCGTCAAGAATCGCAGCAAAAACGGCGACCACTACTGGGTTGACGCCTTCGTCACGCCGATTTTCGAGCAGGGCCGCATCAGCGGCTACCAATCGGTGCGCAGCTGCCCCAGCCGCAAGCAGGTGGAACAGGCCGAGGCGCTCTACGCCAAGCTCAACGCCGGCAAGCTCAAACAGCTGCCCCACAGCCGCAGCCTGCTCGACCTGAGCCTGAGCCTGCGCATCCCCCTGGCCTTTGCCAGCCTGATTCTGCTCAATCTGGCCGGCGCCCTGCTGATTCACTGGCAACCGGAGCAAGCTGCGGTCATCGCCTGGGGCCTGGCGGCCCTGATGGGCGGCGCCTCGGCGGTGATCTGGCTGTTGCTGCGCCACACCGTGGTGCGGCCAATGGAGCAGGTGGTGGAAATCGCCCGCAGCATCAGCAGCGGCGATCTCAGCCAGCGCATTGAGGTCAACAGCCGCGATGAGATCGGCGAGATGATGCAGGCGATGAAAATGATGCAGGCGCGCCTGCGCACCATCATCGGTCAGCTCTCGGAAAGCTCCAACGCGGTGGCAGCGGCGGCCGAGGACCTGGCCACCTCCGCCAATGGCGTCGCCCGCTTCATGGGCCAGCAGAGCAGCGAGACCGAGCAGGTGGCCACCGCGATGAACCAGATGAGCGCCACCGTCAACGAGGTCTCGCGCAACGTGGTGGCCACTGCCGATGCCGCCCATCAGGCCAACGAGCGCGCCGACGAGGGTCAGCGGATGATTGCCCGCACCCTGGACGAAATCCGCACCCTGGTGGAGCGCATCGAACAATCCGCCGCCACCGTGCGCCACCTGCAGGACAGCGGCCAGAGCATTGTCAAAATCATGACGGTGATCCAGGCGATTGCCGAACAGACCAACCTCCTCGCTCTCAATGCTGCCATCGAGGCCGCCCGCGCCGGCGAGGTCGGCCGGGGTTTCGCCGTGGTCGCCGACGAGGTGCGCACCCTGGCCTCGCGGACCAAATCCGCCACCGAGGAGATTCACGGGCTCATCACCAGCCTCAGCTCCGGCATTCACAACGCCAGCGAGGCCATGGGCGAGGTACGCCAGCGCGCCATGACCACCGAGGAATTCGCCCAGAACATGGGCCAGGCCCTCTCCCTGATCACCGGCGCCGTCGGCCGCATCTCCGACATGGCCAACCAGATCGCCACCGCCTCCACCGAGCAGAGCGCCGTCGCCGAGGAGATCAACCGCAACATCGTGCGCATCCATCAGCTGTCGGAAGACACCAAGCAGCAGGCCAACCACAGCAGCGGCGAGGGCTCGCACCTGACCCAGCTGGCCACCCAGTTGCAGCTCATCGCCGCCAGCTTCCACATCGGCGGCAGCCTTGAGGGCTTCGACTTCCAGCAGGCCAAGCAGGCCCATCTGGACTGGAAGCGCCGCGCCCGCGCCTTTCTCGACGGCAGGGAGCGGCTCAGCCAGGACCAGCTGGTCTCCCACAAAAACTGCGTCCTGGGCAAATGGTATTACGGTACCGGCCTGAGAAAGTACGCCAACCTGGCGGAAATGCAGGCCATCGAAGCCCCCCACGCCGAACTCCACCGCAAGGTGCGGGAGATTGTCGATCAGGCCAATCTGGGCAAAAAACAGGAGGCGGAGCAGCTATTCAGCCAGGTAGAAAGGCTCTCCAGCCAAATCGTCAGTCAGCTGGACCAGCTGGAGCGAAAAATCAGCGCACGGTAGGGGAAGATAGGACGCAGAGAAGCGCGGAGATCGCAGAGTTGTAGGGGTTTGAGCCCCTGTAGCCTGGATGCAGCGAAGCGGAATCCGGGGAGGCCAAACCCTGCGGCAATCCCGGATTCCGTTGCACTCCATCCGGGCTACAGTATCCGCTGAGTCCCGAAGCGGCCAAGAGAA
>JADGBD010000138.1 GCA_015231665.1 Gammaproteobacteria bacterium | reverse complement strand
TGGCCGAGGTCACGGTGGTCGGCGTAGTCGCCGAAGTCACGGTGGTTGGCGTGGTAGCCGAAGTCACGGTGGTTGGCGTAGTCGCCGAAGTCACGGTGGTTGGCGTGGTGGTTTCTTCCAGAGGTATGGTTTCAGCCGGCTCTGGTTGGGGCAACTCATCCTCAGGCGCCTCTTCGACTTCTTCTTCGCTTTCATCGCCGCCTTCGGGTCTGACGCTTTCTTCGAACAGGGCTTGTTGCGCGGTTGTCTCGGCGGCTTCGGTTTGGTCGAATTCGACCTGGATGGTTTGCTCGGTGATGTCCACTGAGGCGTTGGGGTCCGAGTCCGGGGTGCGGCTGTCGCTGTTGCTGGGCAGCTCGATGTCGCTGTCGAGGGACTGGGGTTCGATGATGGTTTCCTCATCGCGGAATTCGCCGGCCACGCTGGCGGCGGCGGTGTTCAGCGCCTGTTCTTCGGCCAGGCTGGTTTGGATGTTTTCGTTACCGCTGCCCTGGGTTTGCTCCGGATTGCCAAGATCGGCCTCGTCTTCTTCCTGGGCGTTTTCGTCGGTGCGGCTGAGGACGGTGAGATCATCGAGAAGCTGGGCTTCGCTGTCTTGATCCGGGGTGGAGCTGGTTTCGTTCTCGGCCATGGCGGCAATCCTCTGTGGAGTTTTCGATGCATGCATCCTAGTCCCCGCGTTGTCTGCAGGCTAACTGGCCAAAGGTTATAGGCGCGCCAGATTACTGCGAAATACCCTGATTTTTTTCAGATATGCACCTTGGGGTGATTGCATTACTTGAGCTAACCGCTAACCTAGCGGCCTTAGCATCTTTGCTGTGGGGAGTTGATTCATGGATTTTCTCGAACTATCGCAAACGCGCGTGGCCATTTGCGACGATTCACCCACCAATGTGGCGATTCTGAGCAAGCTGGTGGAGTCTGAGGGCGTCAAGTCAATTGAGAGCTTTACCGACCCGCGCCTGCTGCTGAGCTATCTGCGCCGTCTCAAGGGTGATATCGATCTGCTGATTCTCGACATCGCCATGCCCCATCTGGACGGCTTTCAGGTGATGCAGCAGATTCGCGCCGATTTTGGCACCGAGCTGGGCTTCGCGATTCTGGTGATCACCGGCCTCAACAGCCGGGAGACGCGCAACCAGGCGCTGCAATCCGGCGCCAATGATTTTCTCGACAAGCCATTCGATCCCCTTGAGGTGACCTTACGGGTGCGCAATCTGCTGCGGGTGCAGCGCTCCATCAAGGCCCAGGTAAGCTATGCCCAGGTGCTCGAACAAGAGGTGGAAAAGCGCACCCAAGAGCTGAACATGGCCAGTGAAAAGCTGGTTTATCTGCTTGCTCTGGCCGGTGAGATGCGGGATATGGAGACCGGCAAGCACGTGCTGCGGGTGGGGCGCCTGAGCCGGCTGCTGGCCGAGGGCGCCGGCCTGCCGGAGACCCTCTGCTACATGGTGGAGAAGGCCGCGCCCTTGCACGATGTGGGCAAGATCGGCATCCCGGACCGGATTTTGCACAAGGATGGCCCGCTGGATCAGGCGGAACGGCAGGAGATGGACACCCATACAGAAAAGGGTTTGAAGCTGATCGGCGCTTACGCTGATGGCTCACAGTTGCTGCAGATGGCCGCGCGCATCGCCCACAGTCACCATGAGCGTTGGGATGGCAAGGGCTATCCCCGCGGCCTGCGCGGCCGCTCGATTCCCCTGGAAGGGCGTATCGTCGCCCTTGCCGATGTGTTTGATGCCCTGACCAGCCGCCGGCCCTACAAGGAGCCCTGGCCCATTGAACGGGTCAAGAGCTTCATTCACGAGCAGGCCGGCAGCCATTTTGACCCGGAACTGGCGCAGTATCTGCTGGATCAGTTCGACCGCTTCCTTGAGGTGATGGAAGAGCTGGCGGATGATCCGGAAGAGCTGGTCGACCCTCAGGCCACAGGCCATAGACTGCAACGCGAGATCGAGCAAAACCTATCGATGCAATAATTTCCAACCTGCCGCCAAAAATAACAAGCATGAGCAAAGCAAAACCCAACCCCAACCTAACTCCCACACCAGCGCAGGCCGATCTGCCGGCAGATTTACCTGCGCATAAAGGCCTGGTGGTGGTGATTGAAGATCACCAGGAATACCTCAGCGCCCTGAAACGCCTGCTGGAACTGGAAGGCTATGCCTGCGAGGCCCACCTCAGCGCCGAGTCCTTTCTCCAGCTGCATCCCCCTGAAGAGTTGGCCCCGCTTGGCCCCTGCTGCCTGCTCTGTGATGTCAAATTGCCGGCGATGAGCGGCTTGCAACTGCAGGAGAGGTTCGCGGACCTTAAGGAAATGCCGCTGATTCTGATGAGTGGCAATAGCGGTGTGCATGAGGTGGCGGAGGGTTTTCGCGCCGGTGCCCTGGATTTTCTCCTCAAACCCATAGATGCCGAGGTGCTGCTGCAGCGGGTGAGCCAAGCCCTGGAGCTGAGTGCCCAGCGCCAGCAGGAGCGCCAGTTCCGTGAGGGTCTCAGAGAGCGGATCGAGGGCATGTCGGCCAGGGAGCGGCAGATTGCCAGACGGGTGGCCGAGGGCATGCTCAATCGCGAGATTGCCGCTGAAATGCACATTGCCCTGCGCACGGTGAAACTGCACCGCCACCGGGCGCTGCTCAAGCTCGGCGCCAAGAACGTGCCGGAACTGGTACGCTTGATCCAGATCGAAGCGCTTTAGATCCAGGGAAAACGACATTGACCCAAACCGGCCAATCCCCTCTTGCCAACCCCTCGGCCGAGGTTTTTCGCTGTCTGATCGAAACCTCGCGCGATCCTTTCTTCATCATCTCGCCGCAACAGGGCTTTCAGCTGGTGTATGCCAATGCCGCCACCCGGGAGTTTCTCGGTTACTCGGCAGAAGAGACCCTGCAACTGCGGGTGCCGGACTGGGACCCCAGCTACACCCCCGAGCGGCTTGAGCAACTCTGGCGCGAACTGCAACAGCGCGGCAGTCTACTGTTTCGCGCCAGCGCGCGGACCTGCTCAGGTCGGCAAGCACCGCTGGAAGTGAGCCTGAGTCTGCTGGAGCTGGAAGGGCAAGGCTACATGGCCGGCCATTTTCGCGACATCAGCGATAGCCTGCAGGCACAGGAGCACCTGCTGGAGCGCGAGCGCGAGCTGGAGACCCTGCTCGAATCCAGCCTGGCGATCCCCTGGCGGGTCAACTTCAGCACGCAGAAATTCGTCTATATCGGCTATCAGATCGAACCTCTGCTGGGCTATCCGCTGGAAAGCTGGCGCACTTATCAGGACTGGGCGGACCGGGTGCATCCCGAAGACCGGCAGGCGGCAGAGTCCTACTGCTCCCTGGAGACCGAAGCCGGGCGCGACCATGTGCTGGAATACCGCAGCCTGACCCAGTCCGGCGAGGTGGTCTGGATTCGCGACGCCGTTGCCCTGCTCAGAAACAGTAAGGGTGAAGTTACCGACCTGGTCGGCCATTTTCTCGATGTCACCCAAACCAAGCTGGCGGAGCTGGCCTTGCGTCGCAGCGAGGCGCATCTGCGCACCCTCATCGAGTCCCTGCCCGATCTGGTCTGGCTCAAGGATGCCGAGGGCGTCTATCTGGGCTGCAACCAGAAGTTCGAGCGCTTCTTCGGCGCCCCCGAGGCCGAGATCATCGGCAAGACCGACTACGACTTTGTCGATCGCGAGTTGGCGGATTTCTTCCGCAAACATGACCGCCTGGCAATGCAGGCGGGCAAACCCAGCGTCAACGAGGAGGAGTTGGTGTTTGCCGCCGACGGTCACCGAGAAATCGTCGAGGTGATCAAGACGCCCATCAACAACGCCCATGGCGATCTCATTGGCGTGCTCGGGGTGGCACGCGACATCACTCAGCGCAAGCAGATGGAGCTGGCCCTCAAGGAAGGCCTTGAGACCTATCAGTCGGCAATCAACACCCCGGGCCTGGGCTTCTGGGTGGTGGACCCGAGCAACGGTAACTTGCTGGAGGCCAACGAGGCCTACGCACGTCAATCCGGTTACAGCTGCGAGGAGCTCAGCCAGATGAGCATCCCCCAGCTGGATGCGCTCGAAAAACCCGAAGAAACCACCGCACGCATCGAGCATATCAAGCGCGCCGGCTTTGCCCGCTTTCGCACGGTGCAGCGGCGCAAGGACGGCTCCACCTGGCCGGTGGAGGTGGTCACCACCTACTCGCCGGTGCAGGGCGGGCGCTTTTTTGTTTTCATTGAAGATATTACCGAGAAAAAACGCGACGAGGAGAGCCTGCAGCAGCACCGCAACCATCTGGAGGAACTGGTGGCTGAGCGCACCGCCGAGCTGCAGGCCTCGCGGGATGCCGCCGAGCGCGCCAGCCGGGCCAAGAGTGAGTTCCTCTCCAGCATGAGCCACGAGCTGCGCACGCCGCTCAACGCCATCCTCGGCTTTGGCCAGCTGCTGGAATACAGCCAGCCGGGGCTCAGCGAGCTGCAGCGGGAGCATCTGCAGGAGATTCTCTCTGCAGGCTACCACCTGCTGGATTTGATCAACGATGTCCTCGATCTGGCGCGCATCGACGCCGGCAGTGTCGTCATCAATCCCCAGCCGGTGGCGGTGCGCCCCCTCTTGGAAGAGTGCATGACCTCGCTGGGACCGCGGATGGAGGCCCAGGAGCTGCAGTTCGAGCCCCTGGATGGCTGTGCGCTAGGACTTTTTGTCCAGGCCGACCCCCTGCGCCTCAAGCAGGTCATGCTCAACCTGCTGAGCAACGCGGTGAACTACAACCGCAGGGGCGGCCGGGTCCACCTGAGCTGCCAGCAGCCCAGCGACGAGACCCTCCGGCTGATGGTCCGAGATACCGGCAAGGGCATCAGCCAGCACAAGCAGCCGCAGCTGTTCACCGCCTTCAACCGTCTGGGTGCCGAGGGCTCCAGCGTGCAGGGCAGCGGCATAGGCTTGGTGATCAGCAAGAATCTGGTGGAAATGATGGGCGGGCAGATGGGCTTCAGCTCAGAGGAAGGGCAGGGCAGCTGCTTCTGGGTGGACCTGCCGCGTCTGGAGCAGGCCGCCGAGCAGGCGGCAGTCAAGACGGCCAAGCCCGCCGATGCCGCTCTGCCGAGTCTGCCCGGCTGCCGCATTCTCTACATTGAGGACAACCCGGCCAACGTCCGCCTGGTGCAGCGGTTGATGAGCCGCTTTGCCGGCCATCAGCTGGATATCGCCGAGGATGGGCTGGAGGGCCTGGAGCGAGCCAGCAGTCAGGTCTATGAGGTGCTCCTCATCGACATCAACCTGCCCAGCATGAGCGGCCTGGAGATAGTCCAGCGCCTGCGCCAGCTCGACCAATACCGGCAAACGCCGATGATCGCCCTCTCCGCCGACGCCATGCAAAGCGAAATCGACCGCGCCAAGCAGGTCGGGTTTGACCACTACGTCACCAAGCCCATCGACATCCCCGCCTTCATCCGCCTGCTGGAAAGCTGTCTCGCCAAAGAGGTCGGGAGCTAAAAGCGGGAATCGCAAAGAACGCCAAGGAAACGCAAAGGGCGCAAAGGGTTAGCTGATTACCCACAAAGTTAAGCCATCGTATGATGCAGATAGACTCGCGGCGCAGTGTAGGTCGGGCTTCAGCCCGACAGCCGTTGGCAGGGCGAGGCCAGATGCAACAGCTACTGCAGCCAAGCCGCAGCGCCTTAGTCGCCCTAATGGGCGACAGTCGGGCTTAAGCCCGACCTTCTATGAGGCCTCTGATGTCAAGCGCTTTGGCACG
>JADGBD010000137.1:5338-5749 GCA_015231665.1 Gammaproteobacteria bacterium | reverse complement strand
GTCAGCTTGTCGTCCAATAGAAGAAAGATACGGCCCTCGATGGTGTCGGATAACACCAGGTTATAAACCTGGGCGGTGTGATTTTGGCCGTAGCGGTGGATTCTACCAATGCGCTGTTCCACATCCATCGGGTTCCAGGGCAGATCAAAGTTGAACAACACTCGAGCGAATTGCAGGTTGATTCCCTCGCGCCCCGCAGCGGTGCATACCATGACCCTCGGCCCGTCCTTGCGCCGGAACCGCCGTTCTGCAGCTACCTTTGATCCATGATCGCCCCCTTTCAGGACCACCACGCCCTGTCCGGGAAAGGTCTGATCGATCTCGCGGGCGATCAGGTCCACCGTGCCCAGGTAGGTGGCGAAGATGACGATCTTTTCTGCTGGATTATGTCTCCATAGGTAGCCAAGCCCA
>JADGBD010000137.1:3231-5261 GCA_015231665.1 Gammaproteobacteria bacterium | reverse complement strand
GAGGTCCACGGCGGCAGCGGCTACTTCCTCGGAATGGGTGGCAGAAAACTCGCTGGCGTAGGGGTCAGACGCCATCTCCAGCGCGTCCTGATCCAGTTTCTTGGTCAGGCGGAATTTGAGTTCCGCCAGAATGCGGTCCACCTCACTTCGCCCCAGGTGATCAGAAGCCAGACCGTACTCTTGGTGGATCAGTTGACGCGCATCATCCATCAACTGCTCTCGCCCCTCAATATCCAGGTCGCGGTCGCGCAGCAGGGCCTCATGCAGGGTAAGCATCAACAGCCGGCGCTTCAGGGTGCGCTGCACCGCGGCAAAACTGGAGGCGGCTATCTTCTGAAAGATGGCCATGAGAAAGCCCAGGGCGCGCCCCTGATTGCCCTGGCGCCTGGCAAGGTCAAATCCATCTTCCAGATATATCCGCAGTTGCTCGTAGAACAGGCGTTCTTCTGCTGCCATAAGGAAGGATTCGGTATGCACCCAGCGGCGGGCGAAGAGCGGGCCACCATCCGGCTGGCAGGCATCGGCCTTGGTGCGGCGGAACATCACCGTATTGAGGCGATGGCGATTATCCAACATATCTTCAGGGCTGTTGAACAGAGTCGGGTTGAGCAGCTGCACCAACATCCAGAACTGGAAGTGATTGCCCTGATGGGGTGTGGCGGAAAGCAACAAGAGGTCACGAGCATGATCCTTGAGTGCTTCGGCCAACTTGTAGTTTTCTGTCTTTCTGACTTTACTGCCCGTGCGATAGGCGGTCAGATGATGGGCCTCATCGAACACCACCAGGTCCCAGCGCGGAGCATCCAGCAGGCGCTTGATGCGGGCCGGGCGTTTCAAGGTGTCGATGCTGGCAATGAGACGATCATGTTTGGCGAAGGCATTGGTCTTGCGGTCGGTGATATCGCCTTCCGAGCCAAACACCTCGAAATCCAGGTTGAAGACTTCGTTGAGTTCGCGATGCCAGTTGTTCACCAAACCGGCGGGCACCACCATCAGGGCGCGGTTCAGTTCACCCCGGCTGGCCAGTTCGCGCAGAATCAGGGCGGTCTCAATGGTTTTGCCCAGGCCCACCTCATCGGCGATGAGGTAGCGACGAGGCGAGGCGGTCGCAATGCGGTGGGTCAGCACCACCTGATGGGGTAGAAGATCGATCTTGGCCGAGGTCAGCGCCGAGGCGCTTTCAATTACCGGCAGGGCATGGGCCTCGTAACAGAGCCAGGCCTTGCGGGCGCGTAACTCCGAGCCTTGTACCGAGCCCAAGATGCGTTCGGAGCGATCTCGCTCGCGGCGGATCGCGGCCAGAGGGACACGGCGCTCACCGAGGCCAAAAAAGGCACGCAGGTAACCCTCGTGGGGCGGGCTGAGTACCACCCCTTGGCCGAAATCAGGGTGGCTGATGCGCTCACCTGGCTGATAAAAATGATCTGCTTCCATGCGGCTGACTCAAGTGATGCGCAGATGAAAGAGCCCTGAGGGTTTGGCGTCTACTTGCAGCAGGATTTCCTGGGGGTAGTCGGTGGCCTCACCACCCCAAAGTAGACGGCCAAAATCCAACTGTTGGCCCCGATAAGGGGCTCCGCACAGCCAGGACAGGGCATCGGTAGCCGGATTGACGTGCAGGCGGTTGTGCCCTTTGGGCAACCAGAAAATCAGCGCGCCCTCACCACCCCATTCATCCTGAAAGGCGAGAATGGCGCGTTTGATCTGGTCCACCAGCCAGACCTCCGCCTGATCAGGGGCCAGCAGATCGAGGCTGCCTTCCAGCCCCGCCACCACCAGGGTGCAGTTGGTGTTGCTGGGCAGGTCGTCCGGCCAACCGGGGCCCTTTGGGTCTGCCGCCTGCAAGAATTGCCGCAGGCTCCATACCTCAGCGGCGGTGCACACCTGGTTGCGCGCCTCCTCATCCCAAATCCAACTGGTGCCGTGCCGTTGCCAAACACTATCGAGAAGTTGACGCATCAGGCGTCCTCGGCGTGAACAATGGCAATCACCAGGCTGGGCTGAACCGAAAAGCTCAGGCGCGCCCCCAG
>JADGBD010000137.1:0-3196 GCA_015231665.1 Gammaproteobacteria bacterium | reverse complement strand
GGGCAATGCCGATGCCCGCGCCAAAACGCTGCACCCAACCAAGGGCGCGCATGGCCTCAGCCAGATTGGGGTTGCGATAGTCGGCAATGCCGGGCTGACCGAAATTTTCCAGTGTCACGCTGCCATAGGGGCCGCCGGGGCTGGTGATCTCGATACGATCGTCGTACCAATACACCCGAATGGGCGCGTTGGTGGTCTCATAGCTGCGGTGCATATAGGCGTTGCGCAACAATTGGCGCAAGGCCTCACTGGGATACTGCTCGTGGCGCTGTTCGGTCACCACATCGGCAAAGCGCACGCTCTGCCAGTTGTGTGCGGCGAGCTTTTCTTCGAGCCGACGAATCTGATCTGAGATCGTACCGTGAACCACCACCTCATCCACCACGGGTGAGGCGATATCGGTGCCAGCGAGACGCAGAAACTGGCCCCAAGCACCGGGAATCTGGTCTGATGGCTTGTTGCCCAGGGTCAGCAGACCCAACACCGTCGGAATCGGCTCAGCTTCATCCACAATCATCTTGGTCGCCGCCAGTTTCTGCTCGTAACTGCGTTCATTGGCCTCGATTACATCGGGGGCTACGAGTGCGGGCAGATACTCATGCTCAAAGCGAATCCGGCTCAGGTGCGATAAGTTTGCAGATCTGATCGGCTGGACATCAAAGGGCTTGTCTCTATGCCGGCGTCGCTCGTTGAGAATGCGCTCATCCTGCGCCGTCGCCAGCCCACGACGCGGCCCCCAGCGCACATGGATGCGCCCCTTGTAGCGCACCGGTGGGGTATCGCAGGGCCAAACCGTGATCACGGCCACTTCAGCGCCCTGCAGCAGGCGCTTTTCCACCAACAAGGTAGGTGGCGGTACGATGTTTCCGTCGGTCTTGATGTCGGCGAGGTTGCGCAGCAGTTCATCGGTAACGCTGAAGCCGGGCATGGGCGTGCCCTTGTCATGCACACCGATCATCACCACACCGGGTTCGCCTTGTCCGGCGAGATCATTGGCAAAGGCGCAGACCGCCTCGCGCACCTTTTGCGGCGCTTCGCCCTGAAAGGATTGCTTGCGCTCGGCACGATCCGACTCCAGGTCGAGCATCATGGCTGTGAGCTGGGTATCGCTGTAGTAGCTCATGGCGCATAGTCCCCATCGTCATCGAACAGCGACATCTGCCGGGGTCTGGGTGCCTGACTGGCTTGCCAGGCATTGAAAATGGACAGTGCGCGGGAGGCCGCATGGCGGTGGGGTTGATCGGGGCCATGCCGCTGCAGCCATTCCAGCAGCGGCTTGAGCGCCACGTGGGGTTTGAAGTGTTCGTTCTTCAGGGTGTCCGAGGCATTGATGCCACTGCCATCGAAACAAGCGCCGACCAGCACCAGGGCCTGATCCAGATCGGCTGTCAGGCGGCGGCGGTGCTTGCCCGACCACGCGCGGGCGAAATCGAGGGGATGGGTGCGGGTGAACACCTTCCTGACCTCAGAGCACCAGCCACGCTGGACAAAGTCATCCGGCGTGGTGACGGTACCGCGCAGGAACTTCTGCAACTGGTCTCGCTTCATCTCGGTGGCCGATCCGAAGGTGCGCAGGAACTGCCGCGTCATTGGCTCGGCCGTGACCGGCGGCGGCTCCTTGCCCTTGTCGGAGATGGCGCGCCCCTCATCCACATAGACCTTGCCGTAGTGGCGGGAGAAGTATTCCAGCGCCTTGCCACGCCGGATGACCTGAATGTCCGCTGCAGGGAGGCCTTCCTTGGCGTGGTTCTCCAGCATGGCCTGCAGTTGCCGCACATCGGCCATCACCTCACGGCGCATCCGGCCCCAGCTTACGGGCTTGGGTTCTTCGGTGCGCTTGCGGCAGACGTGGATGATGTCGTACTCGATTTGCTGGGAGCCGAAGGTTCCGGGCTTGCTGCCTTCGCCCTTGGTTTCATCGCTGCGAATCGGATATGCAGCTTCCAGATAGAAACCGGCATCGAAGAGACTTTCGAGCACCGATACCCAAGGTTCGTCTTCGCTGTGGTGGAAGGTGAAAGCCAGAATGCCGCTTGGCTTAAGGATTCGAGCGCATTCTTGCCAGACAGCGGTGAGCAACTGCTGGTAATAACCTTGCGGGTTATCTGGATTGCGAACCGGGTTATCTACTGCTTCCAAAGATTTCGGCGTTAGCTCAAGCTGCAGCTGCGGATACTTGTCCTTGAGCGCAATGCGAAGCCAGACATGGAAGAAATCGGCCAGCTCGGCATATTGGACATTGTTTCCGAACGGTGGATCGGTGATGACCAAATCCACCGAAGCTGTTGCAATGTCATCAAGCTCCGTCGATGAGCCCCAGCGCACCGTTCCACTCAGTAGCGGATCGCCCGGGCGCACCTTCTCGCTCTTTCCAGAAACGATGGCTTTTAGCGAAGGCTGTTCAAGTGTGAGTCGCTCGTTGGACACCAGTTCCCACGGATCTGTCGCCCACTCACGAGACTCGATCAGACCCTCAGCGCATGAACTCCAGTTGCCGCGCCCCAAGGCGCCAAACACACAGTTTTCAACCGGCGTGTTCTTAGGGTAGTAGTTGTTGTTCGAGAAGTGTGGCTCGATGGTGTCCCGCTGTGGGTTCCAAAAACAGAGCATCGTCTGATTTCGAAGGTACTGCTGAAACGCTGCCAAGACGTACTCCCGCGTTTCCCACTCGTACTCTGATGGTGAAACTTCGAGGATGGCCTTCAGCAGTTGAGTCAGGACGAGTGACTGTCTCGGATTAAACATGTCCGCGAACAGTTTGTATCCATGCTGCGGGATCTTCTGATATGTAGTTTTGAATCCTTCTGGCAATTCTGCTCTCGGCCAATAGCCGTTTAGATCGTCTTCTTTGCGGGCCTCCCACTCAGCCGCTGCTGCGTCCAGCTGGCGTGATTCAGTCAACGCAGAAAAGAACCTGCCGCCATAGCTGGCGCCACTCGCTTTCAGTTTCGGCGAAACGGCTTGCACCGCATACGCCGCCATCGGCGCCTTCCCACCATTGCCCGTCATTGATTTCAGGACGTCCTGCGCGGCACCACAAGCTGCACAGGCAAAGGCCGCCTTCTTGGCGATGGTTCCTTCGCTGGTCTTGATCGTCACCTTGCTTGCCGGGCACGTGACTTCTGCAGGCAATTCGCCGCGCACCTCAAGCAGCCGAATCTTCTCCGCCCGTGCTTGATTCCATCGTGCCGTCGAA
>JADGBD010000136.1:4300-5835 GCA_015231665.1 Gammaproteobacteria bacterium | reverse complement strand
AGAGGCGATTGAATTGAATTTCGAGGCCTGAATCTAACCTATGAAATTTAGCCCGATCTGACTGGATAAACTCTGCGCTCTTTGCGCTCCTTTGCGCCCTCCGCGTCCTTAATGATCAAACCGAGAACACCCATGCGAGAAACCAGCTTTTTTTGGCATGACTACGAGACCTGGGGCAGCAATCCGCGCTGGGACCGGCCGGCGCAGTTTGCCGGGGTGCGTACTGATCTGGAACTGAACCTGATCGGTGAGCCGGTGAACTTCTACTGCAAACCGCCGCGGGACCGGCTGCCGCACCCCATGGCGCTGGTGGTCACTGGCATCAGCCCGCAGTATGCCGATGAGCAGGGGCTGAACGAGGCGGACTTCTTTGCCGAGGTACATAGGCACCTGAGCGAGCCGGGCACCTGCGGCGTCGGCTACAACAGCATCCGTTTCGATGACGAAGTCACCCGCTACGGTCTTTACCGTAACTTCCACGATCCCTACGGCCGCGAATGGCAGAACCAGTGCGGCCGCTGGGACATCATCGACATGCTGCGTCTGACCCGCGCCCTGCGTCCCGAGGGCATCAACTGGCCGGTGCGCGAGGACGGTGCCCCCAGCTTCCGCCTGGATCAACTGACGGTCGCCAATCACATCGAACACGGCGCCGCCCACGATGCCCTGGCGGACGTCTATGCCAGCATCGCTCTGGCCCGGCTGGTGCGCCAGCAGCAGCCCAAGCTCTACCAGTACGTGTTCGAGCACAAGGACAAGATGGCGGCGCGCAAGCTGCTGGATCTCGGTGAAAAAAACCTGCTGCTGCACGTCTCCGGCATGTTCCCCGCCGAGCGCGGCAGCATCGCCCCGGTGATGCCCCTGCTGCAGCACCCGAGCAACAACAACGGCATAGTCGTCTGCGACCTGACCCAGGACCCGCGCGCCTGGTTGGACCTGCCGGCCGAAGACATCACCCGCCTGCTCTACACCAGCCAGAGCGATCTGGCCGAGAACGAGCAGCGCCCGGCGCTGAAGACGGTGCATCTGAACAAGTGCCCGGTGCTGGTGCCGCTCAACACCCTCACCGACTCGGCCCGGCGCGAGTGGTCGATCGATCTGCAGCAGGCCGAGGATCACCGCCAACAGCTGCTGGCGGCCATGCCCCAGCTGGCGCCCAAGCTGCTGGAAGTCTTCTCCGCCAATCCCTTTGGTCCGGAGACGGACCCGGAGCAGGCGCTGTATCAGGGCTTCATCGACAACGCCGAGCGCAAGCGCTGTGATCTGGTGCTGCAGCTGAGCGAGAACCCCGAGGCACTGGCGACCACTCGCATCCCCTTCAAGGACCCGCGCCTGCCGGAGCTGCTGTTTCGCTACCGCGCGCGCAACTGGCCGCACAGCCTCAAGCCGGAAGAACAACAGCGCTGGCGCCAGCTGTGCCGGCAGCATCTGCAGCAGGGCGAGCTCAGCGGCGAGGCCTTGCAAAGCGAAATCGCCCGCCTCAGCCAGGAGCGCCCGGACCGCGCTGCCGTCCTCGCCAGCCTGCTGGACTGGGC
>JADGBD010000136.1:0-4200 GCA_015231665.1 Gammaproteobacteria bacterium | reverse complement strand
CCGAGTTGGACCTGAACACCCGCCTGCTGCGGGCCTTGGGCAAGCATGACTACCAGAAGCCCACCGAGGTGCAGGTTGAAGTGATTCCGGCGGTGCTGGAGGGGCGCGACCTGCTGGTGCAATCGCCCACCGGCTCGGGCAAGACCCTGGCCTATCTGCTGCCGGTCATGCACCTGCTGCTGGAGCAGCACGGCCGCAAGGGCGGTCCCCATGCCCTGGTGCTGGTGCCCACCCGCGAACTGGCGCGCCAGGTGTTCAAGGAGGCCATCCGCTTTGCCGAGTTCAGCAGCCTGCGGATGGTCTCCATCGCCGGCGGTGAGTCCTATGCCGAGCAACTGCAGCGCCTGCATCAGCATCTGCCCGATCTGCTCATTGCCACCCCGGGACGGCTGCTGCGGGCGCTGGAGGACGAAACCCTGGCCCTGTTCGATGCCCAGCTGTGCGTCCTCGATGAGGCCGATCGCATGCTCGACATGGGCTTTGCCGCCGAGATGGTCGAGATCCTTGATCTGTTGCCGGAGCAGCGCCAGCTGTTACTGTTCTCCGCCACCCTGGAGGAGGGCGATCTGAGCGGCTTCGCCAACGAGCGCCTGCGCGACCCGGTGCTCCTCACCCTGGGCTCGGCGCGCAGCCTGCCCAGCCAGATTCAGCAAAAGGCCTACCTGGCCGATAGCCTGGAGCACAAGCTGGCGCTGCTGCAGGACATCCTCGGTGAGGGCGGCCGCAGCCTGGTGTTCACCTTCAGCCGCGAGCGCTGCGAGCAGATCGCCAAGCAGCTGCAGGTCCGTGGTGTCGCCTGCTACGCCCTGCACGGCGAGATGGCGCAGAAGCAGCGCAACCGCATCCTCCACCTGTTCAGCGAGCAGCAGGCGGCGGTGCTGGTGACCACCGACCTGGCTGCTCGCGGCCTGCACATCGAAGACATCGGCCGGGTGATCCACTTCGACCTGCCGCGCAGCGCCGAGCTTTACGTCCACCGCTCAGGTCGCACCGGCCGCAGTGGCGAGGGTGAGGCCCTGCTGCTGGTGGAAGCCCACGACGCCCGCCTGCTCGGCCGCATCGAACGCTACCAGCAGCAGCAAATCCCGCGGCTGGCACGCCAGGGCCTGGAACCCAAACACAAGGAACCGGAATTCAAGCGCAAGAAAAAGAAAAACAAGGAAACCAAGCCCAAGCTGGAAAAGAAAAAGCCCAAGCTGAGGTGGCGGGATACCAAGAACAAAGGAAAACCAAAACGAAGTACTGAGTAAGGGGTTAGGGGTTAAGTTTGAAGGGGGAAGTTTGAAGTTTGAAAGGGCTGAGTTAGCGGGACTGCTATGCCACAGCCCCGGTAACAGCTGAGCACACAAACCTAACCCTTAACCCGTAACCCCGATCTCCTATCTCCTAACCCCAATCCCTGGCATCTCTTTTGCTTTATTCAGCAAGAATTCGCCCGAATATCTGATTATTGACGCCGATTTCTCGGCTGAGGCGCAAGATAGCAGGCGGATTCTTAGCCGAAATATCTCTTTAAATCATTTTGATAGCATCTTATCCCTGCTTGGCATTGAGGTTATTCTGCTAGATTCGCCCTTTGGTTCAAGATTTTTCTCGGTTTACCGCTAACACAAGAGATGGCAAGCTTGGCGACTTTCCCATCTTGTCTTTTTCCAGGAGTTTTTCATGGCAAACATACTGACTGTTGATGATTCGGCCTCCATGCGCCAGATGGTGTCCTTCACCCTCAAGGGCGCTGGCCATACGGTGACCGAGGCGGCTGATGGGGTGCAGGCCCTGGCGATTGCCAAGCGCCAGTCCTTCGATCTGGTGATCACCGACGTCAACATGCCCAACATGGACGGCATCAGCCTGATCAAGGAATTGCGCACCTTGCCGGCGTTTCGCTTTACCCCCTTGCTGATGCTCACCACCGAGTCCGGCGCCGACAAGAAACAGCAGGGCAAGGCCGCGGGCGCCACCGGCTGGATCGTCAAGCCCTTCAATCCCGACCAACTGGTCAAGACCGTGCAGAAAGTGCTCGGCTAGTTTGTTTTCCATCTAAGCGTCAGCCCACCCGGCGTCGCCGAGGAGTGTTTTTATGTCCATCGACATGGCCCAGTTCCACCAGGTCTTCTTCGAAGAGAGCTTCGAGGGCCTGGACATCATGGAATCCGGGCTGTTGCGCATGGACCCCGCGGCGGTAGACCCGGAGGACATCAACGCCATCTTCCGTGCCGCCCATTCGATCAAGGGTGGCAGCGGCACCTTCGGCTTCAGCAACATCGCTGAATTCACCCACGTCATGGAAACCCTGCTGGACGAGATGCGCGATGCCCGCCGTCCGGTGACCATCGGCGGGGTGGATGTGCTGCTGCGCTCGGTGGACGTGCTCAAGGCCATGCTCGAAGCCGCCCGCGATGGCGGTCAGGTGGATGCCCAGCGGGTGGCGGCGCAAAAGCAGGAGCTGGATGCCGAGCTCAACAGCAAGCCTGGTGCCGAGCCGGTGCCGACCAGTTTCCAGCCCGCGGCCGATGCCAATGCTGGAGCCAATGCCGAAACCCCTGTTGCGGTCGAGGCGATGACCATCGGCTGGAAGGTGGTGTTCCGGCCGCTGGAGCACATGATGCGCACCGGCAACGACCCCCTGCGCATCCTCCGCGAGCTGGCGGGGCTGGGCGAGATCAGCCTGGAATGCGACACCAGCGACCTTCCCTCCTTCGATGATATGGACCCCGAGGGCTGCTACCTGTCCTGGAACATCCGCCTGGAAGGCGACATTGCCCAGGCCGACATCAGTGAGGTGTTTGACTGGGTCGAGGATGACTGCGAGCTGATCATCATCCCGAAGATGTCGCCGGCGGCCATCGCCGCCCAGGCGGCGGAGTTGCAGCAGGCCGCAGCGACAGAAACCGCGGCCGCGGCAGCCGTAGCCGACGCTGCCACCGCACCAGTTGCCGCGGAACCACCGAGCAAGACCGCACCGGCGCTCAGCCAGGCCAAGTCCGGCAGCAATGCCTCCGGCGGTTCCATCCGGGTGGATATTCATAAGATCGACGGCCTGATCAACATGGTCGGCGAGCTGGTGATCACCCAATCCATGCTCGGCCTGCTCGGTGCCGATTTCCACATGAGCCGGCTCGACCGGCTGCAGGAAGGCCTGGCACAGCTGGAGCGCCACACCCGCGAGCTGCAGGAAAGCGTGATGCAGATTCGCATGCTGCCCATCAGCTTCACCTTCAGCCGCTTCCCCCGCCTGGTGCATGACCTCAGCGCCAAGCTGGGCAAGCAGATCGAGCTGAAGATGACCGGCGAGAACACCGAGGTGGACAAGACGGTGATCGAGAAGATCGGCGACCCTCTGGTGCATCTGGTGCGCAACAGCATCGACCACGGCCTTGAAGGGCCGGAGGAGCGCCGCGCTGCGGGCAAGCCGGAGACCGGCACGGTGCAGCTCAATGCCTTCCACAAGGGCGGCAACATCATTATCGAAATTCGCGATGACGGCCGCGGCCTCAACCGCGCCAAGATCGAACAGAAGGCGATCGAGCGCGGCCTGATCAGCGCCGACCACAGCCTGTCCGAGCATCAAATCTACGAGCTCATATTCCAGCCCGGCTTCTCCACCGCCGATCAGGTCAGCGACCTGTCCGGCCGCGGTGTCGGCATGGATGTGGTGCGGCGCAATATCAACGAACTGGGCGGCAGCATCGAGATCGAATCCAAGGCCGGCCAGGGCAGCGCCATCATCATCCGCCTGCCGCTGACCCTGGCGATTCTCGACGGCCAGACCATCTCCGTGGGCGAAGAAACCTACATAGTGCCGCTGATCTCCATCGTCGAATCCATCCAGGTGCGCAAGAACATGATCAACCTGGTGGCCGGGCGCGGCGAGACCTTCAAGCTGCGCGACCAGTACCTGCCGATCATCCGTCTGCACGAGATCTTCGGCGTCAAGAATGCCCATTGCACCGACCTCACTGAAGGCCTGCTGGTGGTGGTGGAAGGCGAGGGCCGCCGCTGCGGCCTGTTTGTCGATGACCTGCTCGGCCAGCAGCAGGTGGTGATCAAGTCGCTGGAGGCCAATTACAAGCGGGTGGAGGGGGTGTCCGGTGCCACCATCCTCGGCGATGGCTCGGTGGCCCTGATTCTCGACATCCCCGGACTCATTCTCCTGGCCAGCCGGGAGCGGGTTCTCGATCTGCTCGAGCGTCATCTGAG
>JADGBD010000135.1 GCA_015231665.1 Gammaproteobacteria bacterium | reverse complement strand
GGCCACGGTGAGCGGGCCGTCCTGCCATTTGGTGCCGTTGATGTCGAGGAGGAAGCGGCCGACCAGGTCAGAGGCGGTCATGTCCTCGTTACAGGCGACGGTGATCAGGGGCTTTTGCAGGCGCCAGGCCATGTATTCGACAAAGCGGGACTTGCCGCAACCGGTGGGGCCCTTGAGCATCACCGGCATGCGCGCGGCATAGGCGGCCTCGTACTTGGCCACTTCGTTGCCGACGGCGCAATAGTAGGGCTCGTCTTGGATCAGATACTGTTGGCTGGTGGTGTCGCTCATGATCGGGCTCCTCAAATAGGTGCTAACCGGAAGTGGGTCCGCAAATCAGGACGCAGAGATCGCAAAGAAGCGCAGAGTACGCAGAGTTTGTTATTGCCTAACCACTCAGGCCGTTAAGCCCCGCGCGCTTTTGGGAGATGGGTCGGAGAGGGACAGTAGTCATCTCTTTGCGACCTTTGCGTAGCCTTCGCGTTCTTTGCGATCCATCTCTCTCTGCGCTCTCCGCGCTTCTCTGCGTCCTCTGCGTCCTTCCTAAGACTGGGGTCTGCCAGCTGCCACTGCAGCTGGCGGGAATCTGGTCCGGCCCCTGCACTGGGCAGGGGCCGGAAGGCGGCCTGGGTGATTACACCGGGGTACCGCGGAAGACAACCATTTCAGCGCCCTTGGACTGGGCGTAGTTGTCAAAGCCGATCAGGCGCACGTGGTTCTTGGGGTGCGCCTTGTGGCAGGCTTCGGCCTCAGCGAGGATGCGGTCGATGTCGGTTTCGCCGAACATGGGCAGCTTCCACATGTACCAGTAGTGGTCGAAGGCGTTTTCCGGCTCAACGTGTTCCACGGCCGGGTTCCAGCCCTTGGCGACGATGTATTCCACCTGCTTGCGGATGCGTGCAGCGTCCATTTCCGGCAGGTAGGAGAAGGTCTCGAACTTGCGGCTGGTGACGTCGGCCAGGCTGGATTTGTAGTCTTGCATATCACTCATTTTGCTTACCTCAAATAGATTTTGGCTGCGGCCAGCCGCCACCTTGAAGCTGGCGGCTGGCAGCTGATGGCTGGTGGCTTATTTGTGCGCCACGTCCAGCTTGTCCACGGTGTCGAATTCGAACTTGATTTCCTTCCAGGTTTCCATGGCGGCCTTCAGCTCGGGGCTGCTTGCAGCGGCATTGGTGAGGATTTCCTTGCCTTCTTTTTCCAGTTCGCGACCGCTGTTGCGGGCTTCGACGCAGGCTTCCAGCGCGACGCGGTTGGCGGCGGCGCCAGCGGCGTTGCCCCAGGGGTGGCCGAGGGTACCGCCACCGAACTGCAGCACCGAGTCGTCACCGAAAATGGATACCAGCGCGGGCATGTGCCACACATGGATACCACCGGAGGCCACCGGCAGCACGCCGGGCATGGCGCCCCAATCCTGATCGAACATGATGCCGCGGGTGCGGTCTTCCTTGATGTAGGAATCACGCATCAGGTCGATCCAGCCGAGGGTGGCTTCGCGGTCGCCTTCGAGCTTGCCGACGACGGTGCCGGAGTGCAGGTGGTCGCCGCCGGACAGACGCAGGGCCTTGGTCAGCACGCGGAAGTGGATACCGTGGTTGGGGTTGCGGTCGAGCACGGCGTGCATGGCGCGGTGGATGTGCAGCAGCACACCGTTGTCGCGACACCACTGGGCCAGGCCGGTGTTGGCGCAGAAGCCGCCGGTCAGGTAGTCGTGCATGATGATGGGGGCACCGATTTCCTTGGCGTATTCAGCGCGCTTGAACATTTCGTCCGGGGTCGGCGCGGTGACGTTGAGGTAGTGACCCTTGCGCTCGCCGGTTTCCTTTTCAGACTTGTTGATGGCGTCCATGACGAAGTCGAAGCGCTGGCGCCAGCGCATGAAGGGCTGGGAGTTGACGTTTTCGTCGTCCTTGGTGAAGTCCAGACCGCCACGCAGACATTCGTACACGGCGCGGCCGTAGTTCTTCGCCGACAGACCCAGCTTGGGCTTGATGGTGCAGCCGAGCAGGGGACGACCGTACTTGTTCATCTTGTCGCGCTCGACCTGGATGCCGTGCGGCGGACCGTTACAGGTCATGACGTAGGCCAGGGGGAAGCGCACGTCTTCCAGACGCAGGGCGCGCACGGCCTTGAAGCCGAAGACGTTACCCACCAGAGAGGTGAAGACGTTGACCACTGAGCCTTCTTCGAACAGGTCGATGGGATAGGCGATGAAGGCATAGAAGGCGTCATCGTTGCCGGGCACGTCTTCGATGGCGTAGGCGCGGCCCTTGTAGTAGTCCAGGTCGGTCAGCAGGTCGGTCCAAACCGTGGTCCAGGTGCCGGTGGAGGATTCGGCGGCGACAGCGGCCGCGGCTTCTTCGCGGGGTACGCCAGCCTGGGGGATGATCTTGAAGCACGCCAGGATGTCGGTATCCTTCGGCGTGTAGTCGGGCATCCAGTATGTTTCGCGGTAATCTTTAACGCCCGCATCATAAGTCTTAGCCATTGGTCTTCCTCTCTTTCTTAAAGGGTGGGTTTCAGGAGACTGCTACCCAGGGGCGACAGCCGTGGAAACCTGTTCAAACACTCATTTACGCTCGGGGACCGGGCCCCGAGGGCCTGCTAATGTCCACGCAACTAGTATGTGGATTTGGCGGGGCAAAATATAGTTAATTGTAGATATGAAATCCATTAACTTTTGTTTATGCTCTATAGATGCACTTAACCCTTCAACAATTGCGCATCTTCGAAGCCGTGGCGCGCAACCTCAGCTTTACCCGCGCGTCTGAGGAACTCTATCTGACCCAGCCGGCTATTTCGATTCAGGTCAAGCGCTTGGAAGAGAATGCCGGGCACCCGCTGTTCGAGCAGGTGGGAAAAAAGCTGTTTCTCACCGGCGCCGGCGAGGAAATGCTCAAGGCCTGTCGCGATGTCCTCGGTCGCTTGGACGACCTGGATAACGCCCTCCAGGACCAGCACCAGCAGGTGCGCGGGCCCCTGACCATCTCCGCAGTGACCACCTCCAAATACTTCATGCCCCATCTGCTCGGGCCTTTTCTGCGGGAATACCCCGAGGTGGAGCCGCGGCTCAATGTCACCAACCGCGCCAAGGTGCTCGTCCGGCTCAAGGACAACATGGACGATCTGGTGATCATGGGGCAGGTACCCGAGGGCCTGGACCTCAGCTACCATCCCTTCATCAACAACAGCCTGGTGGTGGTGGCAGCGCCGGATCACCCCCTGGCGCGGGAGAGCCAGCCGATTGCCCTGGAGCGCATGACCCAGGAGCGCTTTCTCATCCGCGAGGAAGGCTCGGGCACCCGCTCGGCGGTGGATCGGCTGTTCGCCGCCCAGGGCCTGCGGATCAATCCTTATATGGAACTGGGCAGCGAGGAGGCGATCAAGCAGGGGGCCATGGCCGGCATCGGCGTCTCGGTGATTTCAAGTCTAAGTTTTCGCCTGGAGATGACCGCGGGGCTGCTGGCGGTACTCAATGTCGAGGGCTTTCCCCTGATCCGCCCCTGGCACTGCGTCTATCCCAAGGGCAAACGCCTGTCGCGCACCGGCCAGGTGTTTCAGGAATTTCTCCTCAGCCGCGGTGCCGAGCTGCTCGGCGCCAGCCATTTCAGCGTCTAAGCTACGCCGGTGCTGCAGATCCTCTATCAGGACGAGCACCTGCTGGCGGTGCACAAGCCGGCCAAGCTGCTGGTCCACCGCAGCCCCATCTCCCGCGACGAGACCTTTCTGCTGCAGCGCCTGCGCGATCAGATCGGCCAGTGGGTCTACCCGGTGCACCGGCTCGATCGCGCCACCTCGGGGCTGATCCTCTTCGGTCTTTCGGCGGAAGCGGCGCGGCGGCTGGTCGGCGCCTTCGAGCAGCGCCAGGTGGACAAGGCCTACCTGGCGCTCTGCCGCGGCTGGCTGGATGAGCAGGGGGAGATCGACCACCCGGTACGGGATGAGGAGGGCAACAACCAGCCCCAGCCGGCGCTAACCCGCTACCGCTGCCTGCAACGGGTGGAGCTGGCGGTGGCGGTGGATCGCTACCCCAGCAGCCGCTACTCCCTCGCCTTGATCAGCCCGGAAACCGGCCGACGCCAGCAAATACGCAAGCACTTCAAACACATCTCCCACCACCTGATCGGCGACAGCAGCCACGGCAACGGCCGGCACAATCGGTTCTTTCAGCAGCAATGGGGGATAGATCGACTGATGCTCACCAGCTGGCAGCTGGGCTTCGAGCACCCTTTCAGCGGCGAGCGCCTGCAGCTGCAAGCGCCTTGGGAAGAAGAATGGCTCAGGCTGTTTCAGGCCTTTGGCTGGCCATCTCCCGAATCCAATAGCCGCGCCACCCGCTGACGAAACTCAGCGGCATCTATGGGCTTGGCCAGCACGTCGCGGGCGCCAAGCATCTTCGCCATGCGCAGATAGCCGGGGTTGATGGAGATCATCAGCACCGGCAACTGGGACCGGCGCTTGCGCAGATCGGAGATGATCTCGATGCCCTCACGCTCGGGCATGAAGATGTCGCAGATGAACAGGTCGAAGTGCCAGCACGCCATCGCCTGTTCCGCCAGCAAACCGTTTTCCACCACGACAACCGCATGACCCTCTGACTCAAGCATATCCTTGAGCACCAGCAGGATCACCGGATCATCATCGGCAATGAGTATCTGCGCCATGGCATGGACTCCCTGGATTGAAATTAAGCCTAACCCGGCGAAGCGGGAACCAAAGAGGACGCAGAGATCGCAAACAAGCGCAGAGAACGCGGAGGATTAGATTCTTCTCCGCGCTTAAAAAATTAACCACTCTGCCGCCTCTGTGTCCTGAATTTTTAAGATATTACTAAAACATCCGTGGCAACTCACGAGTACCGAACTGGCTGCTTAGGCCGTTCGCTGAGCGAAGCCGAAGCGAGCGGCGGCTGGCTTCGACTCCGCTCAGCCAGCGTTATCGCGCTAAATGCTGGGTTAGCTCCGCGTCCTCTGCGTCCCAATACCCGCCAAGTCTAAACCAGCCTTGCCTGCTCGGTAAGGCTCGTTAAGTCGTTGACCCTGAAAATAACGCAATACTATACTGCTTGACCTTCAGACCCCAGTTGCAATTCTCGGTTGCGATGGCGGGCATAACCCCTAAGCGGTGACATCATGGCTGAGTCCAGTCCAGCGGCAACATCTCCAGCACCAGCATCCCAGATCAAGTTTCCCTATCTGTTCCTGCTGCTCAGCCTGGCGGCCTTGATTCTGGTCTATGTGCTGCTCACCCGTTCTGTCAGTTCTGCGCTGGGCTCGGCAATTCTGGAGGCCACCCAGGCGAGCAACGCCACGGTTACCAAGGTGTTTGTCAACGAACTCTACCCCCGGCTGCAGCAGGATCTGGGCTTTAGCGGCAATGCTCAGCAAGCCAAGCGGGAGCTGAGCGCCGAGGAACTGCAGCGGGTGGATGGCCTGGTGCGCCAGTTCATGCTCGGCACCGACATCCTCAAGGCCAAGCTCTACAACATCAACGGCTTGCTGGTCTATTCCAGCGTTGCCAGCGAGCTCGGTCAGGATAAGTCGGAGAACCCCGGATTTATCTCCGCGGCACGTGGCAAACCGGCCAGTGAGGTGTCTTACAGGGATAAGTTCGTTGCCTTTGGTGGCGAGGTGTTTCAGCGCGATCTGGTTTCCAGTTACATCCCGGTGCGGGATGGCTCGGGTGATGTGGTCGGTGTTGCCGAGCTCTACACCGACCGCTCCCAGCTGGTGGAGTTTGCCAAGGGCCTGGATCTGGACATCAAGGTGCTGCTGATTCCCCTATTGGCGCTGATACTGCTGCTGATTGCCCTGTTGGTCTGGCGCTTCAACCTCTATGTCACCCAGGTGCGCATCGCCCTGCTGCAGCAGGATCTGCCCCCAGGGCACAAGTAGGCCCTGGATCAGGTAGGCGAG
>JADGBD010000134.1:5201-5996 GCA_015231665.1 Gammaproteobacteria bacterium | reverse complement strand
CTCCACACCCTGACGCTTACCCGGGATCCGGATTGGCGTGAGGGTCCGTTGGTACAGATCAGCGGCGGCAAGCAGGCGATCATCCAGGGCAACGCGCGGGGCGTGCCCGTGCGTGAGCTGAAGATCGAAGACAAGGCGCTGCTGGGGCAGTTGATCTATCGCATAGGCCAGCTGAAGCATCTCAAGGGCAAGCGGCTCAACAACCTGCAAAAGCGATTCGAGCGCGCCGCAAAACGGCTATGGCCCAAGCGCAAGATCCTGCCCACGCTCTACAGTCTGCGTCATCAACTGGGCTCGGATATTAAGGCCAGTGGACTCAGTGATGCCGAGCGGGCGGCGATCATGGGGCACTTGAGCCAGTCAAGCATCGAGAGCTATGGCTATGTCCAATCCGGTAAGCGGCGAGCGATCAAGGCGACGCAGGCAACGGTGAGCCAGGTTAAATCCGATCCGCCGCGGTCACGCACGCTGCATAATCGGATTCCGCCGGGCAAGGAGGCGGGTGGCAAGGGCTCACGGATGAAGCTGTGAATGCCTAACTTACGTGAAGGGTCTGTCTGTTCAGGTCTATCGGTGACATTGCGGATGGCTGAGTACTCTGTACACGTCACTCCCGGCGATGGCTTGCTCTGGCTTGGCCATCTCCTGATTCACCGCCGTCAATACCGGCCTGGGTGAATTATCCTTGTCAGGGACTGTGCTTTGTAAGCTTGACCCCGCTTTAGGGCACCAGCCAGCAGTGGCTGGGCTGGGGTTTGCCGAACAGGTAGCCCTGGCAAATCAGGTTACCTCGCT
>JADGBD010000134.1:0-5191 GCA_015231665.1 Gammaproteobacteria bacterium | reverse complement strand
GGGTTTCGACCCCCTCGGCGACGATGCGCAGGCGCATGTGCTGGGCGATGGCGATAATGGTATCGACTAGGGCGGCGTCTTCCGAATTGGTCGGCGCGACCTGGACGAAGCTCTTGTCGATTTTCAGCTCGTGGATCGGCAGGCGTTTGAGATAGGCCAGGGAGGAGTAGCCGGTGCCAAAATCGTCGATGGAGAAATGTATGCCCAGGCGGGTCAATTGCTGCATTTTGCCGATGACGTTATCCACATCCTTGATCAGCAGACTTTCCGTCACCTCCAGGGTGAGGCGAGCGGGATCGATCTGCTTTTCGCACAACAGATCGGTCAGCCAGCTGACAAAGTTGCTCTGGTGAAAATGCCGCGGGCTGATGTTGATGGAGAGATTGCTTGGAATCTGCCGAGCCTCGGCCTGGGCAATCCAGTCGCAGGCCTGATGCATCACCCAAATTCCCAGCCGGACAATCAGATCGGACTCCTCGGCGATGGGGATAAAGGTCCCCGGCGGCAGCAGGCCCCGTTGCGGGTGTTGCCAGCGCACCAGGGCCTCGGCGCCAACCCGCTGGCCAGCGGCATCCACCTGCGGCTGCAGGAACAGGCGCAGCTGGTCCTCGGTCAGTGCCTGGTGCAATTCGTTTTCGATGAAATAACGCTGCTCTACCTGTTGGCGCATGCGTGAATCGAAAAAGGCGACTTGATTGCCGCCGGCTTCCTTGGAGCGATTAAGCGCCGTATCTGCGCGTCGAATGACCTCGCGGGCGCTGTCCCGCACGCCACGGGGGCAGAGGGCGATGCCGATGCTGACCGTGACCAGATAATCTTCGTTACCCTCGAAGCTGAAGGCGAGCTGCAGTTCCTGCTGGATTTTGCGGGCAACATTCATCGCGCCCGTGCCGGCAGACTCCCAATTCTCGCCCACCTCATGCAGCAGGATGGCAAATTCATCGGCGGAGAAGCACGCCAGGGTGTCTTCATCGCGCAGCAAGCCGGCGATCCGACCACCGAAGTCAATCAGGAGCTGGTCGCCCAATTCATGGCCGCGGGCGTCATTGATGTTCTAGAAACGGCCTATGTCCAGAAGCAGCAGAGCGGCCAGCCCCTGATGCCGGTAGGACAGGGCCAGGGTCTGCTCCAGACGCTCCAGCAGTAGGGTACGGTTGGGCAGGCCGGTCAGGCTGTCGTAGTTGGCCAGCCGGTAGATGTCCTCGGCGTCCTTTTTCTGCTTGGACAGATCAAGGCCAAAGGCAAGAAAGCCCATCTGCGGATTTTGCCCCAGGGGTGCGGAATTGAACAGGTAGGGGATGCGTCTGCCATCAGGGGTCAACACCTGGGTCTCGATGCTGCAGCAGGCGCCCTGCAGGCTGGCGCGGATGATCTCGGTTACCCGTGGAATGTCCTCGGGGACGATAAACACGCCGGATGAGCGGGCGAAGGCTTCGGCGCTGATGCCCAGAACGGTTTCGACATTCTGATTCCACAGCACCGGGTGGGCATTCTGGTCGTAGAGGATGAAGACGCCGGGCATGGCGTCGATAATGGCGCGAAGTTTTTCCTCGCTGTGGCGCAGGACGTCCAGGGTGCTGGGTGGTGTCTGGGTTTGTTGCCCCGGCTTGTGCCACTGACGCTGATGCCAGGCCAGCATCAGCATCAGCACCAGCGCCAAGGCAGTCAGCCAGACGGTCATGCTCTCATTGCCGCCAGCCTTTCCTGTCCTTGGTGTGAGCTCCGTTCACTGTCTCTGCCGACCAGCAGTAGCCGCTCGATGGCTGGCAGCATGGACGCCCAGCTTGTGGGAGCGGCAAAAGATCATCCGTGAGCGGTTGGCTGAGGCTGGTTTCGACGAGGAAGTGGGTGGATGCAAACATCATGGTTGTGGAACAGCCCTGGCTCTTGCCGAATTTAGCGTATTAACCAGGCATCTGGGTTGAATGCGCTGGGGTGGTGGTTTTCGGTCGATCACTTGATAAGGTCTGCGGAAAGAAAAAAAGCCCAAGAAATCAGGCCCCCAATGAGTCAGGACTGCAGAATACCCCTCAGGGCGAGAGATGGACTTGACATTTTGTGACATTTAACGGTGGGCCGATGATGTTTTCTCTGCGGCCGTGCTAGAGTTTGGCTCAATAAAACGTTTGCGGGGGCTTAGTGTGGGCAGGCACGCGCTTGATGGATGAAGATCAGGGCTTGATCCTTCCCGATGGCTGCATGCGCACGGGCCCCCTGCAGGGATTGCCCCAGTTGCTGCGCAGCCAGGGCGTGAACCCGCAGCAGGTGCTGAAGAAGCTGGGCATAGACCAGGAGCTGTTCGCGGGGCCTGATCGGGTCATTCCGATGCAGGACCTCGGCCGCCTGTTGCGGTATGGGGTCGATCAGTCGGGTTGTTGTCACATCGGGCTTTTGCAGTGCTGCAATGTGGGCTTGTCGTCCATGTCCATGATCGAGCAATTGGTGCTCTCAGGCGGTACCCTGGGTGGGGCCTTGGTTCGGTTGGTGGATCATTTGTGGCTGCAGAATCGCGGCGATCTGCTGATTCTCAGTGAGCAGGGCGATAGCCTCCTCCTCGGGTTCATGGTGAATACCCCGGGGGTGCAGGCTACCAGTCAGTTTGAAGATGGGGCTATTGCTATCGCACTGAACATACTGCGGCAGTTTCTCGGCTCTGGCTGGAGTCCCCAGGCAGTGACATTTGCCCATGGCCCGCCGAGAGAAAACAAGCCTTATCAGGATTTTTTCCGCTGCGATTTGCGCTTCAATGCGGAAATCACCGGTCTGTTGTTTTCCCGGAGCCTGCTGAGTGTGCCGCTGCGACCCAAAGCGAGCAATGCGTTGACCAGAGTTGAACGCAGTTCGTCACTGCCGCTGACAGATGCGGTGCGGCGGATGATTCCCAAGATGTTGCTGGACAGAAACTGTACCCAGGATGTGGCCGCCAGACGTTTAGGTATGCAGAAACGTACCCTGATTCGCCGCCTGCGCGGCGAGGGCGCTAGTTTTCGCGATCTGGTGGAAGAGATTCGCTACCTCCGCGCCCAGCAACTTTTGCTCAATACCCAGCTAAGCATCACGGAGATTGCGGCTATTTTGAACTATTCCGAACTCAGTGCCTTTACCCGAGCCTTCCGCCGTTGGTCGGGAAGGGCACCTGGGGATTGGCGCAATTGATTGGCTGGTTTTTGGCATGAAACAACCCCTTTTTTCTTCACATGAGACCCCTTGCATGGCACTAAAGTCACAACCCCTACTGTTACCGGTTTTACTGCTGAGCGCGCTGCTGCTGTCGGCCTGTGGCGCCCTGGAGCGCAAGGCAGCGGTGCCAGCCGAACTGCAAAGCAAGGCGGTTATAGCCGACATGAAGGAGGTTCGTTACCGCATAGGCGTGGATAATGCCACCCTGGAGCGCGAGGCAATCGCCAGCTTTGAGCGGGAGCGCAACTACCTCAGGAGCAAGGGCGTTCACAGCCTGCCGCCGGCCAATTTTCTCGCGGTTTCCGGCGGCGGCGATAACGGCGCCTTTGGCGCGGGCTTGCTCAATGGTTGGAGTGCTGCGGGTTCGCGACCGGAGTTCAAGCTGGTCACCGGGGTGAGCACGGGTGCGCTGATCGCACCCTATGCCTTTCTCGGCAAAGACTATGATGAGCAATTAAAACGGTTTTATACCACGCTAAAGCCTGCTGACCTTATCAAGCGGCGCTCTATCCTGGCCGCCATCACCAGCGACGCTCTATCAGACAACTTGCCCCTGGCCAAACTGGTGGAGAAGGAGATTACCCAGGAGATGCTGGAAGCGATTGCCCGGGAGTACAAGAAGGGACGCCTGCTGCTGATTGGAACCACCGATCTGGATGCCAGAAGTGGGGTTATCTGGAACATGACGCGCATCGCCGCCAGTGGCTCACCCGATGCCCTGAAGCTGTTCCATAAAATCCTCGTGGCCTCGAGCGCCATTCCGGGCGCATTCCCGCCGGTCATGATCGATGTCGAGGCACTGGACAAGAAGTACCATGAAATGCATGTGGACGGTGGAGCAGTTGCACAGGTTTTTGTCTATCCCCCCTCGTTTCATTTGAAGGACCTCAGTGGTGCCAAGAATGCGAAAAGAGAGCGCAGGGCATTCATTATTCGTAACGCACGCCTGGACCCGGATTGGCACGAGGTGCAGCGTAGCACCATGAGCATTGCCGGGCGGGCCATCTCCTCGCTGATCAACTCCCAGGGCATCGGGGATCTTTACCGGATCTTCATGACGACCCAAAGAGATGGGGTGGACTTCAACCTGGCATTCATCCCTCCCACCTTTAAGGCCGAGCACAAGGAAGAGTTTGACACCGAATACATGCGCCAACTCTATCAAACCGGTTTCGAGATGGCGGTGAAGGGCTACCCTTGGCAAAAGCGCCCCCCAGGCTAATCCTGGCTATAACTGCAACAGCGGCGCATGGCTTGATCGCCAGCTTGCCGGATTAACCCTTGGGCTCGTCCCTGCCTATCTGTCTTGGGTCGGGTTTATGGTCCCCTTTTGCAACTCATCATCCTGAGGATTTTTTATGCCTGCTTATCTGCCGAACAAGGGCACCTGGATTCCCCTGCTTGCAAGCTTTTTCATTGCTTCTCCAGCCCTGTCTGGCCCGGTTTGGGACAAGGCCAAAGAAATTGGTTCAAGCGCCGTCAGCATTGTTGAGAAAACCGTGGAGGGAACGGCAGATACGGTGGGGCGGGTAACTGGGGTCAAGGAAGTCGATGGCGCGGCGGAGCGCCAGGCGATAGATACCATGGCCAAGACAACCCTGGACAAGCTATTGGCGGGATCAGCCCCCGCCCGAACCGCCCATGATCAGGCCTATGGCGTGGCGGTGTTCGATTCCAGGGTGTCGTCACTCGGCATTACCACTGGCAGTGGCAAGGGCGTGGCCTACGCTCGTCAAAGTGGCGCAAGGCATTACATGCGCATGGCCACGGCCGGGCTCAACCTGGGCGCCGGTGTTCAGTATTACAAGGTGATTTTTCTGTTTCCCGATGCAGCCAGCTTCAATAACTTCGTCAAAGTGGGCTGGGATGCCGGCGCCGATGCCAACGCTGCGGTCGGCAAGGATGGCGCGGCGGGCGGCCTGACCCTGGCCAATGGCGTCAGACTCTTTCAAGTCAATGAGGAAGGGATCATTCTCAAAGCCAGCCTGACAGGAACCAAATACTGGGTGGC
>JADGBD010000133.1 GCA_015231665.1 Gammaproteobacteria bacterium | reverse complement strand
TGAGGGTGCGCAGAATCTGATCAAAGGTGGCGAGCAAGGCATCCTGGGTGATCAGGGTCACGTCTTCCTCGCCCTCATGGCGGGCACGCAGGCTGGCAAGCACGAAGCGCTTGGCCGCCGCCACCTGCTCACGGCTCTGGGCCTGGATGAGGATGCGATACAGCGAGCCCTGATTGAACAGGGCACTGGCGGCGCTCAGCGGAATCAGGGCGATGTCGCCAAAATCCACCGGAATGCCGCGCCCCAGCTGGCTGAGCACGCCGATGACGCGAAAGCGCCTGTCTCCCAGACGCAGCCATTCTCCGAGGGGATTGGTATGGCCGAACAACTCCTGCCGGAGCTTGTCCCCCAGCACCACCACCGGGCCGCTGCGGCGGGGATCGCCAGCGGGCAGAAAGCGGCCCCGCGCCAGCTGCAGCTGACGCACCTGCTGCAGCTCCCAGGTGGCGCCCATCACCGTCACCTCACGTTCACGGCTGCCGCGCGAGGCCAGGGCGCTGCCCAGCATCAGTGGCGCCACGTGGCGCACATGGGGGCTGCGCTGCAGGGCCAGGGCATCTTCCAGGGTCAGATCGCGCGGCGACTCGCCGGGCATGGGCGGCGCACCGCCGCTGGTCTCGCTGCGCCCGGGCAGGACGATGAGCAAATGGCTGCCCAGCTCGGCGAAGCTGTCCACCACATAACGCCGCGCCCCCTCGCCCAGGGCGGTGAGCAGCAGCACCGCCGCCACGGCAATGGCCATCGCCAGCAACATCAGGCCGGTGCGCAGCAGGGCTCCGCGCAGGGCACCGAGGGCAAGGCAAAACAGATCGGCAGGCTTCATTGTTCAAGTAAAGTTCATTTTGCTGCCTACAGCCAGCCGCCAGCTTTTACTGAAAAATCCGTGGCAACTCACGAGTCCCGGGTCCCGAGTCCCGAAGCGGCCAAGAGATGTTTCATGTTACGGGGTGGCGCTGTCAGCTCCATGATCGTTAGTTGACCCTGGCGCTGGGATGTTTGACCATTAGCGCATCCTCCAGCCACAGCCTCAGGCCAGTCATGAGTAGTTATACCGAAGCGGAGCTGCAGCAAGCCCTGTCACGCTGTGACAGCGAGCCGATTCACCAACTCGGCCGGATTCAGCCCCAGGGCTACCTGCTGGCCCTCTCCCCGGATGCCAGCCGTCGCGTCCTCCAGGTCAGCGCCAATCTGGCGGATTTGCTCGATCTGGCATCCGCCGAGGCGGCTCTGGACCAACCCCTGAGTCAGCTGCTGGGAGCAAAGGCAGCCGCGTTGATCGAGCAGTTGATTGAGGATGCCCAGGGCCAGCTCAGCAGCTCAGCTTCTCTGCATCTTCAGGGCCATCAGGGTGAGCCGCTGCAGGCACGCCTGTTCTTCAGCGGCGATTTGCCGGTGCTGGAGCTGAGCCGGGAAAGCCAGACCGAGGTCCTGCAGCTGGCGCAGATCGTTCTTGCCACCCAGCGCGCCCTGCTGCGCATTGGCGATGAGCCGGAAGAAGCCGCCTACATGCAGCGGGTGGCCGAGGTGGCCCAACAGCTCAGCGGCTTTGATCGGGTGATGATCTACCGCTTCGACAGCAACTGGGATGGCGAGGTCATTGCCGAGGCCCTCAGCCCCGGCCTGAGCTCCTACCTGGGCACGCGCTTTCCCGCCAGCGACATCCCACCCCAGGCCCGTGCCCTCTACGCCCTCAACCCCCTGCGCCAGGTGCATGATGTGGAGGCAGAGGACGTCCCCCTGCTGCCCCAACGCAATCCCCACAGCCATGTCCCGCTGGACCTGAGCCGCTCGGCCCTGCGCAGCTTCTCACCGGTGCATGTGGAGTACCTGCACAACATGGGGGTCAAGGCCTCACTGTCCATCTCCCTGTGGCAGAACGGCCGCCTTTGGGGTCTGATTGCCTGCCACCACATGAGCCCCCGATCCCTGCCTCTGGCTCTGCAGGACGCCGCCATCGGCCTGAGTCAGGCGGCATCGAGCAAGCTCTCGGCGATGGAGGCCAAGCTGCGCCACGACCTGGGCACCGAGGTCAGCGGCATCATCGGTCGGCTGCTGAGCATCATCAACATCGACAGCGAGGATCGGGTGCTGCAGCAGCTGCAGCCGGAGCTGCTGGGTCTGCTGGATGCCGGCGGGCTGTTGGTGCTGATCGAAGGCTCGGTGTGCAGCATGGGTGAGCTGCCCAGCGCCGAGCAGATCGAGGCCCTGCTGGACTGGCTGGGGCAACAGCCGCCGGCAGAGGTCTTCGCCTGCGACGATCTGTCGCAGCGCTTTGCCCCGGCGCAGGCCTATGCCGATGTCGCCTCCGGCCTGCTGGCCGCGCCCTGGGATGGGGACAGGCGCAACGGCATGATCTGGCTGCGCCCGGAGCGCCTGCGTACCGTGCGCTGGGCCGGTAATCCGCAAAAAACCCTGCTGGCGGACGCCAGCGGTGCGGTGCGCCTGTCGCCGCGCACCTCCTTTGAGACCTGGAACGAATCCTGGCGTGGTCGCAGCCAGAGCTGGGGCAGGGTAGAGCAGGAGGCCGCTGGTCTGCTCGCTCGCGCCCTCACCGAGGGGGTAGCGCAAAAGCATCGGCTGGAGCAGGCCCAGGCCCTGCAGCGGGAGATTCAGCAGCGCTACTCCCTGGCCCTGCAGGCGACCAACGACGGCATCTGGGACTGGAATCTGACGGAAAACAAGGTGTTCATCAACCCCGCCTTCGCCAGCATGCTCGGCTATGGGGTGGATGAACTGGAGGCCGATTTCCCCAGCCTGATGGCCCGCCTGCTGCCAGCGGATCAGCGCGAAGCCCTGCTCGAGCGCATCCAACAGAGCCTGCGCGAGGACGGTGGTTACGCCCTCGACCTGCGCCTGCGCTGCAAGGATGGCAGCTACCGCTGGGTGCTACAGCGCGCCAGCCTGATCGAACAGGACGCCCAGGGCCAGCCGCTGCGGGTCATTGGCACCCACACCGATCTGACCAGCCGCAAGCAGCTGGAGATGCAACTGCGCGAGGCCAAGAACCACGCCGAGGCCGCCAGCCGCAGCAAAAGCGTCTTTCTCGCCACCATGAGCCACGAACTGCGCACGCCGCTCAACGGCATTCTCGGCATGCTCGAGCTGGCGCGGCTAAAGAGTAAGGATCATCCCCAGCTGCAGCGTCCGCTGGAGCTGGCGACCCAATCTTCCCGCGACCTGCTGGCGCTGATCAACAATCTGCTCGACTTCACCCAGATCGAGGCCGATCGCCTGAGCCTGGAGCGCCAACCCTTCTGCCTCAATGAGGTGATGGAAGATCTGCAAAGCCTGCTGCTGGCGGAGGCGCGCAAAAAGGGGCTTAGCTTTAAGCTCAAGCTCAATCCCGCCCTCGGCCAATGCCGTTTCAAGGGCGATAGCCAACGCCTGAGCCAAATCCTGCGCAATCTGCTGAGCAATGCGATCAAATTCACCGAGCAGGGATCGGTCCAGCTGAGCATCCGCGCCAATCCCCAGCCCGGGCAGAGGGCCGTCCTCCAGTTTCAGGTCAAGGATAGCGGCATTGGCATCAGCCAGGAGGACCAGTCGCGCCTGTTCAATCTGTTCGAACAGCTCGATGGCGCCAGCAACCGCCGCTATGGCGGTAGCGGTCTGGGACTGATTCTGAGCAAGCGCCTGGTCGAGCTGATGGACGGCAGCATTGGCGTGGACAGCCAGCCGGGTCAGGGCAGCACCTTCTGGTTCAGCATCCCCCTGGAGCTGATCGACAGTCTGGATGCAAGCGCCCTGCTCGAACCGGCGCCAAGGTTAGGCAACGAACAGGCGGAGGCCGCCGGTGCGACGGGGTCAGTTCATCTGGATCGGCAGCAGTTGGCGCAATTGGGCCAGCGGCTGCTGGAATTGCTCAGCCGCAGCAACATAAAGGCCATCAGCCTGTTTGAAGAGCACCGCGAGCTGCTGCAGAGCGCCTCCGCCAGCCACGCCAGCCAAATGGAGCAGGCGTTGAATGACTTCGACTTCGAACAGGCGACCAGCGCGCTAAAGGCGTTGTTGGCGGAGGTGTAGAGGAGGATAGCCGCCGTCCCTGGCGGTTGGTTACTTTACTTGGCCAGATGGGCCTTGATGGCTTCGACCACGGCGTCGCTGGAGGTGGCGTTGATATCCAGCAGCAGGCCTTCCTTCTCGTAGAAGCCCACCAGCGGGGCGGTCTGCTTGTTGAATACGTCGAGGCGGTTGGAGATGGCCTCTTCAGTTTCGTCATCGCGCTGCACCACCGGGCCGCCACACTTGTCGCACTTGCCTTCCACCTTGGGCGGATTGGACTTGACGTTGTAGATGGCGCCACAGTCGGTACAGGTGCGGCGGGTGGTCAAGCGGTCCAGGATCACATCCCGAGGCACATTGAGGTTGACCGCACCGTCGAGCTTGTCGCTGATGTCCGCCAGCAGCACCTTGAGTGCCTCGGCCTGAGGAATGGTGCGGGGGAAGCCGTCGAGCAGGTAGCCGTTCTTGCAATCCGCTTCCTGCAGGCGCTCCTTCATGATGCCCATGATCAGGTCATCAGAGACCAGCTCGCCGGCCTTCATCGCCGCTTCAGCCTGCTTGCCCAGCTCGGTGCCGGCCTTGACCGCAGCGCGCAGGATGTCGCCGGTGGAGATCTGTACCGAACCGTCCATAGCCGTCAGCAGCTTGGCGACGGTGCCCTTGCCAGCGCCAGGGGCGCCCAGAAGAATCAAACGCATGATGTATCCTCGTTAAAATAGAGTTGAATGGGAGAGACGATGAGTTTTCAAGCGGCGCATTGTGCGTTCATCGCCCGCAAAAATCAAAGTTCCTCCGCCTGGGCCGCGTCGATCCCGCCCGAATGGGCTCACGATAGGGCCGGATGCCGCGCAAATGGGGCCTGTATAACTCGGGGGGTTGTGGTTATACTTGGTTCCGGTTCAATCAGCATTTATCAGCACTTATAGGCTCATGGCTCTCACTGGTTTGGCGCGCCGCTTGGTGCAGGACAATGTCCTGAGCGAGTCGGCGGCCCAGGAAGCCACCGAGGGCGCGCGCAAAAAACGCATGCCTTTTGTCTCCTATCTGGTGGAGGCCAAGCTGGCCACGGGCAAGGATATTGCCGTGATTGCCTCCCTCGAATACGGCGTGCCCCTGTTCGATCTGGACGCCATGGCCACCGCACAGATGCCGGTCAAGCTGGTGGCGGAGAAGCTGATCCGCAAACACCACGCCCTGCCCCTGTTCAAGCGCGGCAACAAGCTGTTCCTTGCCCTGTCCGACCCCACCGCCCACCAGGCCCTGGATGAGATGCGTTTTCACACCGGCCTGGCCACCGAGGCGGTGCTGGTGGACGTGGAGAAACTGCTGCCGGCGATCGAGAAGGCCCTCGCCGCCAATGACACCAGCATGGCGGATATGCTGGACGAGGACCTGGGCAACCTGGAGTTTGCCGACACCGAGAAAGCGGCGGACCCCAACGATGAGTCCGGCATAGATGACGCCCCCATTGTCCGCTTCGTCAACAAGGTGCTGGTGGATGCGATCAACAAGGGCGCTTCGGATATCCATCTGGAACCCTACGAGAAGGTCTATCGCATCCGCCTCCGCCAGGACGGCATGCTCCACGAGTACGCCCAGCCGCCAAACGCCATGGCCCCGCGGATTACCTCGCGATTGAAGGTCATGTCGCGGATGAACATCGCCGAGCGGCGCGTGCCTCAGGATGGCCGCATCAAGCTGACCCTGTCGAAGAACAAGGCCATCGATTTTCGTGTCAGTACTTGCCCGACCCTGTTCGGTGAAAAGATCGTTATGCGTATCCTCGATCCCGCTAGCGCCAAGCTGGGGATCGATGCCCTGGGTTATGAACCCGAGCAGAAGCAGCTTTACATGGACAATCTGGCCAAACCCTACGGCATGATCCTGGTTACCGGCCCGACCGGTTCCGGTAAGACCGTATCCCTGTATACCGGTCTGAATATCCTGAATACCACCGAGGTCAATATCTCCACTGCGGAAGACCCGGCGGAAATCAACCTGG
>JADGBD010000132.1 GCA_015231665.1 Gammaproteobacteria bacterium | reverse complement strand
AAAGCGCTGGCTGAGCGAAGTCGAAGCCAGCCGCCGCTCGCTTCGACTTCGCTCAGCGAACGGCCTGTGTTGACCATTGGGCTAGAAGCTGACGGCTGACCGCTGAAGACTGTATTATTCGCCCCTATCGCGCCAGAGTCACAGATTAGCTTGCACGCACTCTCTATCCAAAATCTCAGCAAGACCTACGCCGGTGGGGTGGAGGCGCTCAAGGGTATCAGCCTGGATGTGGCCGAGGGGGATTTCTTTGCCCTGCTCGGGCCCAACGGTGCGGGCAAGTCCACTGCCATCGGCATCATCTGCTCCCTGGTCAACCCCAGCGGCGGCGATGTGCTGGTGTTTGGCCAATCCCTGCGGCGCGATCCGGTGGGCGTTAAACGGCAGATCGGCCTGGTGCCGCAGGAGTTCAATTTCAATCCCTTCGAGCCGGTGGCGGAGATTCTGGTGAACCAGGCCGGCTATTACGGCATCCCCCGCGGCGAGGCCTGGGTGCGCGCCGAGCAGTATCTCAAGCAGCTGGAGCTGTGGGACAAGCGCACGCGGCCGGCGCGGGACCTGTCCGGCGGGATGAAGCGGCGGCTGATGATCGCCCGCGCCCTGATGCACCGGCCGCGCCTGTTGATTCTCGACGAGCCCACCGCCGGGGTGGACATTGAAATCCGCCGCTCCATGTGGGACTACGTGCGCGGCATCAATGCCGAGGGGGTGACCATCATCCTCACCACCCATTACCTGGAAGAGGCGGAGAGCCTGTGCCGCAATCTGGCGATCATCAATCAGGGCGAGATCGTCGAGCATTCCAACGTCAAGGAACTGCTCACCCGCCTCTCCAGCGAGACCTTTGTGCTCAATCTCAAGCGGCCGGTGGAGCAGTTGGCGCCGCTGCCGGACTATTGGCTGGCGCATCCCGAGCCTGGGGTGGTGGAGGTGTGCATCAGCCGCGGCCAGAACCTCAATCGGGTGTTCGCCCATCTGGATAGCCAGGGGATTGAGGTGGCCAGCCTGCGCAACAAGCAGAATCGGCTGGAACAGCTGTTCATCGGTCTGCTGCATCAGCAGCGGGGGGAGGGCTGATGCTGAGCCATCCCTACTGGATTGCCTACCGCACCCTGGTGATCAAGGAAGTGCTGCGCTTCTCTCGCATCTGGGTGCAGACGGTGCTGCCACCGGCGATTACCACCACCCTGTATTTCATCATCTTCGGCCGCCTGATCGGCGAGCAGATCGGCGAGATGGGCGGGGTGCGCTACATCGATTACATAGTCCCCGGCCTGATCCTGATGGCGGTGATCACCAACAGCTACGCCAACGTGGTGTCGTCCTTCTATCAGGCCAAGTTTCAGCACCATATCGAGGAGCTGCTGGTCTCGCCCATGCCCAACTGGGTGGTGCTGCTGGGCTTTGTCAGCGGCGGCGTTGCCCGCGGCATGGTGGTGGGGGCGCTGGTGATGGCGGTGGCCTTTGTCTTTGCCGATCCGCCGCTGCATTCGGTGACGGTGACCCTGCTGGTGTTCCTGTTCACCTCGGTGCTGTTTTCCCTCGGCGGTTTTATCAACGCGGTCTATGCCAAGAGCTTTGACGATATCACCATAGTGCCCAACTTCATCCTCACCCCCCTGACCTATCTGGGCGGGGTGTTTTACTCCATCGAACTGCTCTCGCCCTTCTGGCAGCAGGTCTCACTGCTCAACCCGGTGCTTTACATGGTCAATGCCTTCCGCTACGGCCTGCTGGGGGTTTCCGACATCTCTCTGTGGGTCGCTTTGGGGATGATCTTGATCTTCATCATGGTCTTGACCGGCATAAGCCTCAGACTGTTGCATCGAGGTGTGGGTATCAAGAATTAGCTGCCAGCCCGTAGCCCGGATGCAGCGAAGCGCCGTCCTGAGCCTGTCGAAGGGCGGAATCCGGGGTGGCGTTGCCAGGGGCGAGGCTTTAGCGGATTTCTTTGCCCAAACCCGAGCACCATAGACCCTGAGAGGAGAGACCATGACCGTATTGCATTTGCAGGAAGCCAAGCCGAAGCAGGGGCTGGCGCTGTTTGAGCTGGGTTTTCGCCCGTTTTTCTTGCTGGCCTCCGCCTATGCCGCCCTGTCCGCCCTGCTGTGGATGCTGGTGTATTTCCTGCCGCTGGATTGGGTGCCGGCGGGCATGCCGGCGACCTACTGGCACGCCCACGAGATGGTGTTTGGCTTTGCCGCAGCGGTGGTGGCCGGGTTTTTACTCACGGCGATCATGAACTGGACCGGGATTCAGACCATCCAGAACCGGCCTCTGGCCTTGCTGGTGGCGGCCTGGTTGGCCGCACGCCTGGCCTTTCTGCTGCAAGCCCCCTGGCAGCTGATTCTGCTGTTTGAGCTGGCCTTTTACGCCGGTCTGCTGGTGGCGGCCTGCATGCCCATGTACCGGGTGCGGCAGTGGCGCAATCTGTCCATCTTCGGCACCAAGGTGCTGATTCTGGCGCTGGCCAATCTGGTGTTCATCCTCGGCTGGCAGGGAATTATTGCCGACGGCATGCGCCTGGGCCTTTACACCGGGCTGTACATGATCCTGGCGCTGGTGTTCACCATGGGCCGACGGGTGATCCCCTTCTTCATCGAACGCGGCATGGGCCTGGATCAGCGGCTGCGCAATTCAAAGGCGGTGGACCTGACCAGCCTGCTGGCCCTGGTCGGCCTCTGGATTGCCGAGCTGGTCGCGCCCATCTCCGTCTGGACCATCGGTTTTGCCCTGCTCGCCGCCGGGGCCCAGCTGGTGCGTCTGGTCTGGTGGTATGCGCCGGGGATGTGGCGGCATCCGCTGATCTGGGCGCTTTGGGGTGGGCTGGCCTTCATCAGCCTGGGGCTGCTGCTCAAGGCCCTGGCGGAGTGGCAGGGGAGTGCACCCTTTGCCGCCTGGCATGCCATCACCTACGGCGGTATCGGCCTGGTGACCCTGGGGATGATGAGCCGCGCCAGCCTCGGCCACAGCGGCCGCAGCGTGATGGAACCGCTGCCGATCCTGACGCCGATCTTCTACGCCCTGGCCATCGGCGGGCTGATCCGGGTGTTCGGGGTGATTCTTCTGCCCGGTCTTTACGGCTGGATGATCGGCCTGTCCCAGCTGATCTGGATCCTCGCCTTCGGTGCTTTCTTCATCGCCCACCTGGGTATCTGGCTCAAGCCGGCCCTGGGGAGATTTTGAGGCCAGCTGTAAGGTACTGCTAGCAGTTGCTTAGCCGGCCTCTGCGGCACCATCCACACAGCTCAGCAGCCGATTGCGCCCCTGCTGCTTGGCGCGGTAGAGGGCGGCGTCGGCACGCTGCAGTAGCTGCTCAAGTTCCAACTGCACCACCTGGGATAAGGGGGCATCCCGAGGAATCCGGTTGGATCATCAAGCCCCTTCCTTATGTGCGTTAGCGTACCGACCTGCACGGGCGTCCCGGTTACAACTAACTTGGCAGGGTCGGTATTGTCAGACCGAACGGTCGGCAAGGACGCCCAGTCGAGTACGCCGGGGTATGCCACCATCAAATTGCTTCGAGGCCTTCGATCAGATCCAGGGGAACGCCGGGGACCGCTGCCGCGGACAACTTGGAGAAATGGGATGACTTGTTTATTGCGGCCGCTTAGTTGCGGCGACAGTGATAGCCAGTTAGCGAAGTCACGGATTCAGGATAAAGTACATGGTAAGCAGAACGAAAACGCCCAAGCGTTCGGACAAGCCCTTGTCGCCCGATCTTCTGCGCAAGATCGACGCCTATTGGCGCGCCGCCAACTATCTGTCGGTCGGCCAGATTTATCTTTACGACAATCCGCTGCTCAAACAACCCCTGATGCTGGAACACATCAAGCCCAGATTGCTGGGTCACTGGGGTACCACGCCGGGCCTGAACTTCATTTACGTTCACCTCAACCGGATCATCCGCCAATACGACCTGAGCATCCTCAATGTCACCGGCCCTGGTCATGGCGGGCCGGGTCTGGTGGCGAATACGTATCTGGAGGGGACTTACAGCGAGGTGTATCCAAACATCTCGCAGGATGAAGCAGGGATGAAGAAACTGTTCACCCAGTTTTCCTTTCCCGGCGGCATCCCCAGCCATGTCGCACCGGAAACCCCAGGTTCGATCAACGAAGGCGGCGAACTCGGCTATGCCCTGTCGCATGCCTATGGCGCCGCGTTCGACAATCCCGATCTGCTGGTGGCCTGCGTGGTGGGCGATGGCGAGGCGGAAACCGGCCCGATGGCCACCAGCTGGCACTCGAACAAATTCCTCAACCCGGTGCACGACGGCGCCGTGCTGCCCATCCTGCACCTGAACGGCTACAAGATAGCTGGCCCCACCGTGCTGGCGCGCATTCCCCGCGAGGAACTGGAGGCCTTGTTCCATGGCTACGGTTATACGCCCTATTTCGTCGAGGGCGACGACCCCGAGCAGATGCACCAGCTGATGGCCGCCACCCTCGATACCGTGGTTGCCGAGATCCAGCGCATCCAGCGCGACGCACGCAGCAACGGGTTTAGCCTGCGCCCGCGCTGGCCGATGATCATCCTGCGCTCGCCGAAGGGTTGGACCGGCCCCGAATCGGTCGATGGCAAACCGATCGAAGACACCTTTCGCGCCCACCAGGTGCCGGTTGCAGCCCTTGCGACCAAACCCGAGCATTTGAATATCCTTGAGCAGTGGCTGCAAAGCTACCGGCCCGAAGAATTATTCGATTCCCAGGGGCGACTGATCGCGGAGCTGGCGGAACTGGCGCCCAAAGGCGAGCGGCGCATGGGTGCCAACCCGCACGCCAATGGCGGCATGCTGCTGCGCGACTTGCGCATGTCGGACTTCCGCAGCTGTGCGGTCGAGGTCCCGCACCCCGGCGAGATCAATGCCGAAGCGACACGCATCCAGGGCAAGTTCATCCGCGACCTGATGCAACTCAATGCCAAGGCAGGCAACTTCCGCATCTTCAGCCCGGACGAAACCGCATCGAATCGCTGGGATGCGCTATTCGAGGTCACCAGCCGCTGTTCGACGGCGGAGATTTTGCCCGGTGACGAGCATGTCGCGCCCGCTGGCCGGGTCATGGAAATGTTGAGCGAGCACCAGTGCCAGGGCTGGCTCGAAGGCTATCTGCTGACTGGGCGCCATGGCTTTTTCTCCTGCTACGAAGCCTTCATCCATATTGTCGATTCGATGTTCAACCAGCATGCCAAATGGCTCGACGTGACGCGTGACATTGCCTGGCGCCGGCCGATTGCGTCGTTGAACTATTTATTGTCTTCGCATGTGTGGCGGCAGGACCACAATGGCTTCAGCCATCAGGATCCGGGGTTTCTCGACCTGGTGGCGAACAAGAAGGCCGAGGTCATTCGCGTCTATCTGCCGCCCGATGCCAACACCCTGCTGTGGGTCACCGACCATTGGCTGCGCAGCCACAATAACGTCAATGTCATCGTCGCCGGCAAGCAGTCAGCGCTGCAATGGCTGGACATGGAAGCCGCCGTCAAGCACTGCGCCGCAGGGATCGGCATCTGGCCTTGGGCCAGCAACGACGAAGGCAGCGACCCCGATGTGGTCATGGCCTGCTGCGGCGACGTGCCGACGCTGGAGACATTGGCCGCGGTCAAGATTCTGCGGCAGCATTTTCCGGACTTGAAAATCCGCGTCATCAATGTCGTCGACCTGATGGCCCTGCAGCCACAGAACGAGCACCCGCACGGCGTCTCCGACCAGGACTTCGACCAACTCTTTACCCAGGACAAGCCGGTCATCTTCGCCTTCCATGGCTACCCCTGGCTGATCCACCGGCTGACCTATCGCCGCACCAATCACAAGAACCTGCATGTGCGCGGCTACAAGGAAAACGGCACCACCACCACGCCTTTTGACATGACCGTGCTGAACGAGCTGGATCGCTTCCATCTGGCCGGTGACGTGATCGACCGGGTGCCAAGCCTGAGTTCACGCGCCGCCTACGCCAAACAGCATCTGCGCGACCAGCTGCTCGATCCCAGGGCCTATATCGAACAACAGG
>JADGBD010000131.1:5515-6078 GCA_015231665.1 Gammaproteobacteria bacterium | reverse complement strand
CCCTGCTGGGGATGGCGCCAGCGCAGCAGGGCCTCGACGGCCTTGATCTTGCCGGTGCACATGTCGATGATCGGCTGGTAGTAGAGGACGAACTCGCCCTCGTCCAGGGCCAGATGGATGCGATCGCGCTCCTCGTGGCGGGTCTGGGTGAGGCGGTCGAGGGTGCACTCGAACAGGTGGAAGCGGCCCTTGCCCGAGGTCTTGGCGACGTACATGGCCTGATCGGCGTTGCGCAGCAGGTCATCGTCGGCGCCGTCGATGATGGGGTAGAGGACTATGCCCATGCTCGCCGAGACCTGCACCTGGATCTCACCGATCTGGATCGGCAGGCAGATCAGCTCGATGATCCGCTGCGCCGCCTGCTCGCACTCCTGTACCGTGTGGATGGCGCTGAGCAGCAGGGCGAACTCGTCACCGCCGAGGCGGGCGACGGTGTCATGGGCGCGCAGGCAGCCGCGCAGGCGGCCGGCGATTTCGATCAGCAGGTGATCGCCGGCCTCATGGCCGTGATCGTCGTTGACCGGTTTGTAGCCGTCCAGGTCGAGATAGGCCACCGCCAGCAG
>JADGBD010000131.1:0-5466 GCA_015231665.1 Gammaproteobacteria bacterium | reverse complement strand
AGATGCGGTTGGGCAGGCCGGTGAGGCCATCGTGGTGGGCCAGGTGTTCGATGTGGTTCTGCCGCGCCAGCTGCTCGGTGATGTCGGAGAAGATGGCGACATACTGGCGCGCGCCCTGTTCGCCGCTGCGCACCGTCGAGATGGTGGTCTGCTGGGCGTATTCCTCGCCGCTCTTGCGTCGGTTCCAGATCACCCCGATCCACACCCCCTTGTCGAGCAAGGTATTCCACATGCCCTGATAGAAACCGGCATCGTGCCGGCTTGAGCGCAGCAGGTTGGGGGTGAGGCCCTCGACTTCATCGCGGGGGTAGCCGGTGATCCGGCTGAAGGCCTGGTTGACGTCGAGAATGCGGGCATCGGCATCGGTGATGAGGATGCCTTCGGCGGAGTGCTCGAAGACGTTGGCGGCGAGCTTGAGCTTGCGCTCGTTCTCCGATTGCTGGGTGATGTCGTGGATGCTGCCGGTGGAGATGATCGCCTCGCCGCGCTCATTCTCGAGGTTTTCCGCCTTCTCCAGTACCACCCGCACGCTGCCGTCCGGGCGGAGGATGCGGTGGACCATCTCCCAGGGCTTTTTCTGCTTGGCAGCGTTGAGAAAGGCCTGCTCGACGCGGTCGCGGTCCTCCGGGTGGATGGCTTGCAGATAGCCCTGATAGCTGACCTCAAAGGCACCGGGTTCGTAGCCGAAGATGCGAAACACCTGATCGGAGATGGTCAGTTGGTTGCTGCGGTGATCCAGGCACCAGCTGCCCACCGAGGAGATTTCCTGGCTCTTTTTCAGCAGGCGCTGGTTTTCCAGCAGCTGCTGGCGCGAGCGCATGGCGAACACCAGGGCAAAGAACAGTCCGGCGAGGATCAGGCTGCCCAGGGCGCTCAGTTCCAGCCAATACTTCTGCAACAGATTTTTCAGAGACAGCTGGCCATTGGCGAAGGGCCCCTGGCCGATGATGCGAAACAGGTCCATCACCGCACCGTAGTCGCCGACGATGCTCCAGCCGCGAATGCCGGCAGAGCTCGCCGCCGGGTGGTCCGCAGGCAACTCCAGCAGGGCCTTGAGTACCTGCTTGGCGAGTTCCTTGGGGGTGCCGGTGACCATCGCCAGAGGCCATTCCGGGTAGAGGCGGGTGCTGCTGGGGTAGGGGTAATCCGCCTGGTCGATGAGATTGGCCAGGCGCAGCTTGCCGGACTGGAGGGCGTCGTTTTTCTCGGCCAGATCGAGCAGGTCGTTGCGGATCAGGCCGGCATCGCCTTCACCGCGCAGCAGACCGGCGATCACCTCCTGGTGGGTATCGACCTCGATGCTGCGCACATCGCGGCGCAGGTCCAGCCCCTGCTCCAGGCCTTCGCGCAGCGGCGCCAGCCAGGCGCCGAGGGATTGACCGGCGGTGCTCAGCAGGGTGCGCCCGCGCAGGTCGGCATAGGTCTGGATGTTGCTGTCGGCACGGGTGATGAGGATGCCGCCGAAGCTGTCGATCACCCCGGTCGGCCCCTGTACCCGGCGGGTGGCGATGGCGGTGACCAGCCCGGCGAATTGCAGGTCGATGTAGTGACCGGGGTTGGTGATGAGGAAATCCACCTCGCGACGCTGCACCGCGCGGTTCATCTGGTGATCGGCAAAGCCGAGGGGAACAATGACAAAACGTAGCGGGGCGAGGCGCTGGTTGAGGTAGTCGGCATGGCCCTGCCACTGCTCCAGGGCCTTTTGATGGCCCTGGTGGGCAAGCACGCCCAAGCGCACCGGCGCTTCGGCCAGGGCGGCCAGCGGCAGTGCCAACAGGGCAATCGAGAAAAGCAGCCAGGTCCAGCCGAGACCTGGGCGGCGACACGCTGAATTCATCCTTCCGCTCCTCGTTCCTCACTACTGCCTGAGGCCGTTGCCGGGCAGTTTTTATTGTACCGCTATCCTATCAGGCTATAGCCGTCAGTCGCCAGTCTTGGGCGAACGCAAAATTAGGACGCAGAGGGCGCAAAGGAGCGCAGAGAGCGCAGAGTATTGGGACGCAGAGGGCGCAAAGGAGCGCAGAGAGCGCAGAGGTTTATCTGGTTCCCACGCGCTGCGTGGGAACCCGGGCGATCCGCGCTGCGGATCATGTGCCGACTGAGCCAGGTTCAGGCGTTCCTGGTCCGCAGCGCGGACCTGCTGCATTCCCACGCAGCGCGTGGGAACGAGAGCTCGATACATAATCTCTGCGTTCTCTGCGCTTCTTTGCGCCCTCCGCGTCCTTCTACCCAGATCAAGGCGTGATCAACTCTGGGCGCATTGGGGTAAATCCAGTATTCTTTGGCGCTATCAATCATCAGAGGGGGAGCGGTCATGGGTGAGTTTGTCATTGCGTTGGTGGTGCTGGCGGTGATTATAGTCATTCTCGGGGTCAAGCGCGTGCCCCAGGGCTATGAATACACCGTCGAGCGCTTCGGGCGTTACACCAAGACGCTGACGCCGGGGCTGAATCTGATCATGCCGGTGATCGATACCGTCGGCGCCAAGCTGAATATGATGGAGACGGTGCTGGATGTGCCTTCGCAGGAGATCATCACCAAGGACAACGCCATGGTCCAGGTGGATGGGGTGGTGTTTTATCAGGTGCTCAATGCGGCGCGGGCGGCCTACGAGGTGAATCAGCTGCAGATCGCCATCCTCAATCTCACCACCACCAATATCCGTACCGTGATGGGCTCGATGGATCTGGATGAGGTGCTCTCCGAGCGCGACCAGATCAACACCCGCTTGCTCACTGTGGTGGACGAGGCGACCACCCCCTGGGGGGTCAAGGTGACCCGCATCGAGATCAAGGACATCACCCCGCCGCGGGATCTGGTGGACTCCATGGCCCGGCAGATGAAGGCCGAGCGTGAGAAGCGCGCCGCCATCCTGGAGGCCGAGGGCAAGCGCCAGGCGGCGATTCTGGAGGCGGAGGGGCAGAAGCAGTCCGCCATCCTCGAGGCCGAGGGCCAGAAAGAGGCGGCCTTCCGCGAGGCCGAGGCGCGGGAGCGTCTCGCCGAGGCCGAGGCCAAGGCCACCACCATGGTTTCGGAGGCGATTGCCAAGGGTGATATCACCGCGATCAACTATTTTGTCGCGCAGAAATACACCGAGGCGCTGGCGCAGATCGCCAGCGCGGAAAACCAGAAGATCATCATGATGCCGCTGGAAGCCAGCAGCCTCATCGGCAGCGTCGCCGGGATTGGTGAGATCGCCCGTCAGGCCTTTGCCAGCAACAGCAAAGAGACGCGCTGATGGAATTCGCCGAGCAGATGACTTACTGGCACTGGTGGGTGCTGGCGGTGGTCTTTGTGGTGCTGGAGATCTTTTCTCCGGCGGCCTTCTTTCTCTGGATGGGGGTGGCGGCGGGCCTCGTCGGTCTGGTCCTGCTGGTCCTGCCAGACATCAACTGGGAATGGCAGTTGCTGATCTTTGCCCTGTTCAGCCTGGCCAGCATTCTCGTTTCGCGCCGCTACCTGGACCGCAACCCCATAGCCACCGATCAGCCCCATCTCAATCGGCGCGGCGAGCAGTACCTGGACCGCACCTTTACCCTGGACGCCCCCATAGTCAACGGCTACGGCAAGATCCGGGTGGACGACAGCAGCTGGAAGGTGGAAGGTGACGACTGCCCGGCCGGCACCCGGGTGCGGGTGATCGGGGTGGATGGGGTGATCCTGCAGGTGGAAAAGATCGAGGTGGCACAATGAGCGATGAGTATTACGTCAAATTGACCGGCAAGCTATTGGCGGGGCGATCGCCCGATCTGGCCGCGCAGTTTCTCTCCGATACCTTCCATATCCCCATGGAGACCGGCCGCACCTACTTCAACGGCAGCCCCACGGTGCTGAAGAAGAAGCTGGATCTGGACACCGCCGAGAAGGTCATAGACCGGCTGCGCAATACCGGCGCCGAGGCCGAGTTGGAAGAGGTGCCGGATCTGGGCTTTACCCTGGAGCTGGTGGATGACAGCCCTGCCGCCGATCTGGCCCCCGCGCCACTGCCGCCACCGGCCAAGCCGGAAGTTGGGGGCCTGGACGACGATTTCTCGCTGGAACTGGTGGACGTGGAGCCACCGTCGCAGGACCTGGGGCGGATGCCGCCCGTCGCAAAATCAGAACCAGAACCGGAACCGGAACCGCAGCCGATCCAGGTCGAAGACCTGCAATTCACTACGGACGAGCCCGAGTCCGCCATGAGCCTGGAAATGCTCGAACCTGTGGAGGTCAAGCCCGCCTCACTGGAGCTGGAGTTTGAGCCAGCGCCTGCGCCTGCTTCGGCAATGGCCCCGGCCCCGGCTCCTGCGCCGATTCAGGCTCCACCGCCCGCGCCGCCGCCGCCACCAGCGCAGAAGCACGAGGAGGACGGCGAGAACCTGAACATCGGTGATGTCAGCGGTGAGGTCTCCGGTGGCGGTGGCGGGGTGGGTGGCATGCTGCCTCAGGCTTCGACCGCTCCCAGCTTCAAGCGGCCGGGCCAGTTGGGCCAGCTCAAGGAGGAGTCGAGCAAGGCAACGGCGAATAAGCTGCTGCTGCCCATCGCCGGTGGTCTGCTGGTGCTGGCCCTTGCCGCTGGCGGCTACTTTGTCTTCCTCGCCGAACCTGAGCCGGCCCCGGTTGCCGCGGCGGCGCCCAAAGCCGCGCCCAAGCCCCAGCCGGTCAAGGTGGACAACAGCATGTTTCTCGCCCTGCAGCAGGAGGAGCTGCAAGCCCGCTTCAATAGCCTGAGCAGCTCCATTTCCACTTGGCAGGACCAGTTCCGCGACAGCGCCCGCAAGGCGGTGACCGCCGAGCAGATCAAGACTGCGCTGCAGACCGACATGGGTATCAGCGAGATGGATTGGCAGGACCCCTGGGGCGGGATTCTGCAGTTGCAGGTCACCGAGACGGGTTACAATCTGATTTCCGCTGGTCCGGACAAAGAGGCCGGCACCGCTGACGATATTGTGAAGGAGCAAACCAAATGAACCGAGCCAAGCACCCAGCCTTGCCCCCAGTCTTGCATCTAGCCCTGCCCCTGCTGCTCTGCGCCGCCTTTGGCCTGCAGGCGGCCGAGCCGAACCACTATGATCGGGTGATGCTGTCTGTCACCACCCAGGCCGATGTGCGTCAGGAAAAGCTCCAGGCGGTGCTCTTTGCCGAGGAAGAAGGCCTGGACACCGCCCGCCTGGCGGACGCGGTCAACCAGCGCGTGGCCCTGGCGATGGACCTGGCGAAGAACGAGGAGGGGATCAAGGCCCGCACCCTCGGCTACAGCAGCAATCCCATCTATAAAGAGCAGCGGGTGGAGGGCTGGCGGGTGCGTCAATCCCTCGAGCTGCAGAGCAACGACCCCACCCACCTGGGTCTGTTGATCGGCAAGCTGCAGTCTGATCTCAACGTCGAATCGATCCACTATTCGGTATCCGATCAGCTGGTGGACAGCACCACCGATGAGCTCATCGATCAGGCCATGGTGGCATTCAAGAAGCGCGCCGAACGGGT
>JADGBD010000130.1 GCA_015231665.1 Gammaproteobacteria bacterium | reverse complement strand
CCTGGGTGGTTCGGGACAAGGGAGTTGCCTTGGATGTTTCACAGCTATCAGATGGGAACTGGCTGATGGGAACCGGCGGCATCGGCAAGGGCATGATCATCGCTGCCTGGGCGCTGTTGCTTGGCCTGCTCACCTGGCTGTTCCAGGGCAGGCTTGAGCAGCTGGACAACCCCAATGCCCAGCTGCAGGCCGATTCGGTGAATGGCTCGGCGAATGGCCCGGCGGGTGCTCAGGCCGCTGCCGAGCTGCGCCTCAAGCGCGACCGCGCCGGCCATTATCGCGCACCAGGTCGGATCAACGGCCAGCCGGTACAGTTTCTCCTGGATACCGGCGCTACCCATGTCGCCCTGCCGGAAGCCCTGGCCGACAGGCTGGCCCTCAAGCGCGGGGTGCGCATCCAGAGCCACACCGCCAACGGCACAGTCAGCGCCTGGCGCACCGAGCTTGATGAGGTACGCTTGGGCAGCATTGTCAAAAACCGGGTGTCTGGGGTTATCATGCCCAATATGCCGGGGGAGCAGGTGCTGCTGGGGATGAGCTTTCTGCGCTCTCTGGAACTGGTGCAGCGCGATGGCGAGCTGATTCTGCGGCCCTAAGGCTGATGGAGCTGGCAGCTGTCGGCTAGCACTCGGCAAAATCAATAATAATAAGTGCGTTATCGGCTCTTATTGAGTATATTTCCAGAAAAGTTGGACCAGAAAAGGCCTGATGGTCAGACAACACAACAACAGATCCCCAATCAAGGTGGACTGAATGGCGGAAGAGATAAAAATCGACCCGGAGAGCCTCAAGCGCTTCATCCCCCTGAATACCCTCTCAGACGAGGGTATGGCCCTGCTGTTGCCCCATGTGGAAATCTTCACCGCACAAAAGGGCACCGAGCTGTTTCAGCGCGGGGATGAGAAGCGCCTGCATTTCTATCTTCTCAGCGGCCGCGTCATTCTCGAAGACGACGAGGGCGATGAGGACCTGGTGCAAGCCGGCTCGGTGCAGGCCAAGTTCCCCATAGGTCACAAATTCCCGCGCAAGGTCAACGCCCGTGCTGGCGACAAGATTCAATTCCTGCGCATCGACAGCCGCCGGCTGGATCAGGCCCAATCCCCCGAAACCGCCCAGGACAGCGGCATCAGCGACAGCGGTCTGAGCGGCGACAGCATCATCATCGACGAACCCGGTGCGGAAGACGACGATTGGATGAGCCAGCTGCTGCGCTCGCGGGTGTTTCAGCTGATCCCGCCGGGCAACAGCCAGCGGGTGATGATGTGCATGGAGGAATTCGAGGTCAAGAAGGGTGACGTGGTCATCCGCCAGGGCGAGGAAGGCGACTATTTCTACCTGATCAACCGCGGCCACTGCCGGGTGGACCGCGACATGGGCGATGGCAAGCCGCCGGTGGAGCTGGCGCGCCTCGGCCCGGGGGTAAGCTTTGGTGAGGATGCCCTGCTCGCCGGCAACAAGCGCAGCGCCACCATCACCATGCTCGCTGACGGCCGCCTGCTGCGCCTGAGCAAGAAGAACTTCGTCGAACTGATCAAGGAGCCGGTGACCAAGCCCTTCGGCTTCAAGCAGGCCAAGGCCAAGGTAGATGAGGGCGCGACCTGGCTGGACGTGCGCGAGGCCGCCGAGTTCGCCAAGGGCCACCTGCGCGGCGCGATCAACCTGCCCTTCAGCCAGCTGCGCTTTCAAGCCGATTCCCTCGACCCCAACAGCCACTACGTGGTTTGCTGCCAGGATGGTCGCAGCAGTCACGCCGCCTCCTATCTGCTCGCCAGCCGCGGCATCCAGGCCACGGTGCTGGACAAGGGCCTGCAGATGGTGCCGGGCACCGAATTCGGCCAGGGTGGCGACGAAATCGAAGAGACCGCTGATCCCGCAGCCGCAGCCAGTTGCGGCGATGCTGCCCAGCTGCAGGCGCTGGTGGAAAAGCTGCAGCAACAGGTAGCCCGGCTGGAACAGGACAAGCGCGAGCGCGAAGAAAAGCGCGTGGCCGAGATCAGCGCCCTGCACGATGCCCTGGAACAGGCACGCAAGGAGCATTCTCAGGTACTCACCGAACTGCTCGACCTGAAGAAAAGCTCAAACCAGGAAGAGGCCACCTCCAGCGAGGAACTGCAGCAGGCCCGGCGCGAAATCGACGAACTCAAGCATTCCCTCACCAAGGTACGCCACGCCCTGGAAGAGGCCCGCGGCGAGCAAAGCCAGGGCGACGAAGCTTTGCGCGAGCAGGTCAAGGGTTATCTCGAAGAAAAGCTGCTGCTGGAACAGGAGGTCATTGAGCTGCGCAAGGCAATGAAGGCAGGAGCCAAGCCCGGCGGCGGCAACCGTGCGTTGGAAGAGGCGGTGGATCGCCTACGCAAGGAGCTGGCCCAGGCCGAGCTGGCGCTGGACGCGGAAATCAGCTCGCGCCAGGAACTGGAGGAAGAACTGGAACAACTCAAAGCGGCCATAGAACACTGATAGAACACCAAATTCGGCGCAAAGCGGAATCCTGCCATGACAGACAAAGATCAGATCACATCCCGCATCAAGGAACTGGAAGGGGCGCTGTCCAACGCCCATGAGGAAAAGGTGCGGCTGGCCACCGGCAAGGTCGACATGGTCGAACACCAGGCCCTGCGCCAGGAGGTCGAGGCCTTGCGCAAAACCATCAAGGAGATGCAGCAGGACCTGGAGCACGCTACCAGCCAGGGGCGCATCACCGAGGATGAACTGGAAGACCGCAACGGCGTCATCGAGCAAATGGACGCGGAGATGCAAAGCCTCAAGCAGGCCCTGCAAGCCGCCGAAGAGCGCCGCCAGCAGGCCGAGGAAGGCCGGGTGCAAGCGGAATCCCGCGCTGCCCTGATGCTGGAAAAGATCGACAGCCTGCAAAACGCCGAGGCACCAGCCCCGCAGGGCGCAAGTCTGCCCAGCCTGCTCAAGGGCGCCGCCCTGGGCGCCGGGGTCTGCTTCCTGCTATTCGAGGTCATCTCCTTCTCCAGCGGCAAGGGCGAGCTGTTCAGTTACCTCAGCGCTCGCCCCCTTGCCCCCGCAAGCTATGCCCGGCCGCAAACCACGGACGAACCGGCCAAGCCCATCGAGCCGGCTGAGCCCAGCCTAACCGAGCGCGAAACCCCAACCGAGCCCCCAGGGCCGCGACCCCTGGCCGGCCGCAGCGATGGCAACCGCATCATCGAAGACCCCGAGGCCAGCTATGCCCTCATCGCCCTGACGGGCGGCGAGTTCATGATGGGCAACCGCACCGGCGTCATCGCCGAGGAAAGCCCCTACCACGCGGTGAACCTCAAGCCCTATCTGATCGGCCGCAGCGAAGTGACCTTTGATCTCTACGACCGCTTCGCCCAGGCCACAGGCAGGGCCCTGCCCGATGACAATGGCTGGGGGCGCGGCTCCATGCCGGTGATCAACATCAGCTGGGAAGACGCCCAGGCCCTGGCCGCCTGGCTCAGCCAGCGCACCGGCAAGAAATACCGCCTGCCCACCGAGGCCGAATGGGAATACGCCGCCGGCGCCAGCCGTGAATCGCCCTACTGGTGGGGCTACGAGGTAGGCGAAAACAACGCCAACTGCTTCAACTGCAACAGCCAGTACGACCGCCGCTCACCCGCGCCGGTGGAAACCTTCAAGGTCAACCCCTTCGGCCTGCACAGCAGCGCCGGCAACGTCCAGGAATGGGTCCAGGACTGCTACCGCAAAGGCTACGCCCAAGCTAGCGGAGATGGCACAGCAGTGGAGATCCCCGACTGCAGCCACCGCGTAGCCCGCGGCGGTTCCTTCAACAAACCGGCAGACAACATGAAAGTCACCCGCCGCAGCAACTACCCGGCAGCCACCCAGGTGCCCCACCTCGGCCTGCGCCTGGCTCGCGATCCCGACTGAGGAAGATTGTTTAGCCACGGAGCCACAGAGCACACAGAGAAAAATCTGTGATTTCTGTGGCTTAACTGCCGAATTTGGGCTTACCCGGGAACCCGATTCGGGCTCAGCTCCAGACCACAGAGGGAGAGGCACAGTTGCTCCAGGAGTAACCAGGGGTCCTGCTTGCGGCGGCCCTTGATTGCGGCATCGGCCTCGCCGCATTGGATCAGCGCCTGCTGCAGGCGGCGCGGGTTGAGGCGCTTGAGGGCGGCGCTGACCAGCGGCTTGCGCTTGGGCCAGACCCGGTAGCCATCCACCACTGCGGCGAGATTACCACCACCGGCGAGCTGACGGGCCATGGGGTAGAGGCTGCGCAGTTCCCGGCTGAGAGCCCAGAGCACCACCGGCGCAGGCTCGCCTTCGGCCTGCAGGCCAGCCAGAATGCGCACGCAGCGGGCGGCGCGGCCAGCCAGGGCCTCATCCACCAGACCGAACACATCGTAGCGGGCGCTGTCGGACACCGCCTGCAGCAGGGCATCCTGGCTGATGGGGCCTGGCCCCTGCAGCAGCAGAAGCTTTTCGATTTCCTGGGTAGCCGCAAGCAGATTGCCTTCCACCCGCTCCGCCAGCAGGGCGGCAACCCCGCGCTCCGGCTGCAGGCCGCGGCTGCGCATCCGCTGCTCCAGCCAGGCAGGCAGCTGGCCTGCATCCACTGGCCAGATCTGCACCAGCACGCCAAGCTGATCCACCGCCTTGATCCATTTGGTGCTGAGCTGCTTCTTGTCCAGCTTGGGTGCGCTGATCAGCAGCAGGCTGTCATCGGCGGGGCGCTCGCACCAGGCGCTCAGGGCCTTGCTGCCCTCGTTGCCGATGGCGGCCGAGTGCAGACGCAGATCGAACAGGCGCCGATCGCCAAACAGGGAGCGGTTGGCGCTCTCTGCCGCCAGCTGGTTCCAGTCGAAGTGTGCCTGGGTTTCCAGAAGGATGCGTTCGCTGTAGCCCTGGGCCCTGGCCTGGGCGCGGATCAGATCGGCGGCTTCGAGCATTTGCAGGGGCTCGTCGCCGCTGAGCAGGAGCACCGGCGGCAGCGGCCCCTTGAGCTGGGCGGCCAGTTGCTCCGGCCGCAGCCTCATTGGGCCTGGACCGCCTTGACCTGGTGGGCCATCTGCCGCATCAAGCGGCTGGCCAGTTGCTGGTACATGTCGCGGCGCAGTTCCGCCTCTTCGTACTGACGTCCGAGAGTTTCGGTTTCCGGGTTGGTATAGATACGGCGCACGCTGAGCACTTCGGCCTTCGTCTGATCGAAGCGATCCGGCGGACTACCCAGGCGGAAGGACAGGCTCTCGATCAGCTCATACTCCAGCACCTTGCCGCGGGAACCCACCGAATGCACCCGCTTGTCGCGCAGGTGATTGAACACATAAAGGGTCTGTTTGGCAGCGGCAGGGTTGTCGGTGACCTCCACTTCCGCACCGCGCAGGTTATTGCGCAGGACCTGGGTGAAGGGATCGGCAAGGGCCAGGCCATTGATGTACAGCGGGCTGATCTGCGGCATGGCCATGCTGCCGCCGGCGCCACGCAGCTGATAGCCACAGCCGCTCAGCAGAAGCATCAGCAACACAGAATGAAACAAGTGCTGTTTCGACATCTCAGTCTCCTAACCCGGCTAAGCCGGAACAAAAAGGACGCAGAGGACGCAAAGAAGCGCGGAGAGCGCAGAGTGGTAAAAGTGTTTGTACGAGAAAAACTCAATCCTCTGCGTACTCTGGGCTACTTTGCGATCTCATCGTCCTGAAGTTTTCGACATTTTGTTCAATATTTCATCGGCAAGGAATTAATTGGCCACTATGTTGACCAGCTTGTTGGGCACCACTATGACTTTGCGGATTGTGGCATCCCCGATGAAGCGTTGCACGTTTTCGTTGGCCTTGGCGGTTGCCTCGATGCTGGCCTGATCGGCCTCTGCGTCCACCTCGATGCTGGCGCGCACCTTGCCGTTGACCTGCACCACATAGGCGATGCGCTGCTGCACCAGGGCGGATTCGTCCACCTCGGGCCAGGGGGCCTGGAGGATGTCCGCGCCAAAGCCCAGTGACTGCCACAGATGGTGGCTGACGTGGGGAGCGATGGGGCTAAGCAGGCGCAGCAGCAGGCTCAGGCCCTCGCGCTGCAGGCTGGCATCCACCGGGCCATCGCCAAGCTTGTTGAGGGTATTGACCAGGGTCATGCAG
>JADGBD010000129.1:3727-6099 GCA_015231665.1 Gammaproteobacteria bacterium | reverse complement strand
CTATCATGTAGCCAATTGTTGAGCAGTTTAGAGAGGAATTTTCCATGTCTGTAGCAGTAAATGCCCTGGGTAACGATGATCTGAGCCTGACCGCCGGAGCCCAAGCCAAGTTTGCCGAATTGATGCAGCAGGTCGATGACCATGTGGCCGGCGTGCGCGTGTTTGCCAGCCCGGGTGGCTGCAGCGGCGTCAGCTTTGGGATGAATTTCACCGACCAGGTCAACGCCAGTGAAGACGGCGTGCTCCAGTGTGACGGCTTTCAGGTGATTGTCGATCAGGGCACCCTGCAGTATCTCAAGGGTGTTGAAATCGACTTTGTTGATCGTGGCGACGGCAACGCCAGCTTTGTGTTCAATAACCTGCCCTCCTTCGGTGGCGGCGGCTGTGGCAGCTGCGGCTCATCCAAGCCCCAGGGCGGCGGCTGCTCCTGATTGGCATAAGGCAAGCCAGCCACACGGGGACCTCGGTCCCCGTTTTTCGTTGAACCGCTTTTCGTTGAATGGCAGGGGTAAATGGGGTAAAAACAGCTCCCAGCCCTAACCCTTTCGAGCATTTTGCAATGAAGCCACTTCTGTTTCTTGTTCTGGCCCTGCTGGCCTTCGTCACTCAAGCCAACGCCGCGGTTCTGGGCACTGATCTGCAAGGCAAGCAGCAGGACCTGTCCCAGTATCGGGGCAAATGGGTGGTGGTCAACTACTGGGCCACCTGGTGCCCGCCCTGCCTCAAGGAAATGCCCGAACTCGAAAGCTTCCACAACAACCACAAGGCCGAGCGCGCCGTGGTCGTGGGCATCAACATGGAAAACATCAGCGAGGAGCGCCTGCGCAAGTTCGTTGGCGATCAGGGTGTCAGCTTTCCCATAGTGCCCACCAAACCGGCGAGCAAATCGGTGTTTGGCAAGCTCGACGGCATGCCCACCACCTACCTGATCGACCCCAAGGGCGAACTGGTGGCCAAGCAGGAAGGCGGCATCACCGCCAATGAGCTGGAAAACTTCATCAACAACCACAACTAGGCCAGTAGGAGTATCCCCCATGCGCCGGCTCAGCCCACTCGCCCCTTTGCTGCTCCTGCTTGCCTTGCTAGCCCCTCTGTTCGTTGCCGATGCCCTCGCCGAAGAGGCACGCGACCCCTACCGCCACTTCTTCAACGACAGCTTCTTCAATTTCCAGGAAGAACTGGAAACCGCCCGAGAGCAAGGCAAGAAGGGCATCATGCTGTTCTTTGAGATGGACGAGTGCCCCTTCTGCCACCGCATGAAGCAACAGGTACTCAACCAACCCCAAGTGCAGGACTGGTTTCGCCAGCACTTTCTGCTGTTTCCGGTGGACATCGAGGGTGATATCGAGGTGGTTGATTTTCAAGGTAATGAAACCATCCAGAAAGACCTTGCCCTAAAACAGTACCGGGTGCGCGCCACCCCGGTCATCGCCTTCTTCGACCTTGAGGGCAAGCTCCTGCACAAATACACCGGCGCCACCTCCAGCGTCGAGGAATTTCTCTGGCTGGGCGAGTTTGTCGCCGATGGGCATTATTCGAGCACCAACTTCACCCGTTTCAAGCAGGCCAAGCGCGAAGCTGCAAAGCCGGCTCCGAATCAGAACTGAGCTGACTTGAACCGATCTGGCCTGAACCAGCCCATGCGCATTGCCCTCGCCTGCCTGCTATTCTGCTCCCTGAGCCTGGCGGCCGAAACCCTGCCCCAAGCTCTGCCGGAGCCCTTGGATCTGCAGCAGGCCCTGCGCCTGGCCAGCGAGGGTGATCATCCGGCACTGCTGCAGGCCCAGGCCAGGCTTGCCGCCGGTAGCGCCGCCCTGGACCTGGCGGAACGGGAGAACGATCCCCAGGCCGCGCTGGTGGCCGGTCTGCGCCTGATTGAGCCATCACCAGTGGCGACCGATCAAGACAGCAACGACAGCTACCTCAAACTCAATCTCTCCAAACGCCTGTACGACTTTGGTCGCCAGCAGGCCGGCGAAGCGGTGGCTGAGGCCAGCCTCGCCAGCGTTGAGCTACACCTGCTCGCGGCCCGCCAGCAGCGCCAGCTGGAGGTGATGCAGCGCTTCTTTGGCGTGCTCCTGGCCGATCTGCGCCACGCCCGCGACAACGAGGCCATGGCCGTGGCCTACATCGGCTTCGACAAGGCCCGCAGTCGGGTGCAAACCCAGCAGATGTCCGAGCTGGAACTCCTGCGCCGCGAGCAGGACTATCAGCTCAGCCGCCAACAGCTGGCCAGCAGCGACAACGCCCGCCGGGCCGCCCGCAGCGCCCTGGCGCTGGCTCTCAACCGCCCCGGCCAGCTTCCCGCCAGCCTCCGCCCGGGCAAGCTCGGCGCTCTGCAGCGCCGCATTCCCGCGCTTGACGGTCTGATC
>JADGBD010000129.1:0-3659 GCA_015231665.1 Gammaproteobacteria bacterium | reverse complement strand
GGCCGAGCAGAACCCCCGGGTCAGCGGCCGCCTGGGGGCCGTAGCCTACCGCCGCGAGATGGGCAGCTATGCGCCCCTCGAAGCCGAACTGACCCTGGAAGTGCCGCTGTTTGGCGGCGAACGCAACAAGGCCCAGCGGGCCCAGGCCCAATCGGCGGTGATGCTCAAATCCGCCGAACTCAAGGCCGCCGAGCTGGAGGTGCAGCAGCACCTGACCCAGCTGTGGATGGAGCTCAAAGACCTCAAACTGCGCCAGGAAAGCCTCAAAACCCAGGCCGCCTACCGCGAACTCAACCTGGACCGCAGCCGCGCCCTCTATGAGATGGAAGTCAACACCGACCTGGGCGACTCCATGGTGCGCATCTCCCAGCAGCGCCTGGATGAGGCCGAACTGAGCTATCAGGCCGAGCTGACCTGGGCCGAGATCGATGCCCTTAGCGGTCGTCTGTTACAGAGAAAATGACATGAACCAAGCCTTTCTGCGCCCGCTCCTGCCCCTGTTGCTGCCCCCATTGCTACTGGCCCAGCTCAGCCCCCTGCAGGCGGGCGAAGCCGAGGCCCGGGTGCACTGGCACAACCGCCTGGAGCTGGGTTTTCTCGTCAGCGGCCTGATCAGCGAAGTGCCGGTCAGGCCCGGTCAGCAACTGGCCCAGGGCGCAGTGCTGGCGCGGCTGGATGGCCGCATCTTCGCCGCCGAGCTGAGCGCCGCGGAGGCCGCCCTCAAGGCCGCCAGTCTGGACCAGGAAGAAGCCCAGCGCGAGCTGGACCGCGCCACTGAGCTGTATGATCGCGGCCAATTGTCCGATCACGAGAAGCAAGTCGCCCAGATTGCCCTCGCCCAGGCAGATAGCCGCCTTGAGCAAGCCAAAGCGGCCCAGGCCAGGGCCGCTTTCCGCGCCGAGCAGGCGGTGCTGCGCGCCCCTTTTGCCGCTGAGGTACTGGAGGTCTCCGCCGCTCCGGGCCAAGGGGTGCATCCCCACTGCGGACCCCAAACCCTGCTGGTGCTGGCGGATGCCCAGCAACGTCAGGCCCGCTTTCAGGTGCAGCAAGCCGAGGCCAAGCTGCAGCCAGGTCAACCGCTGCAACTGCAGATCCAAGGCCGCCAGCTGCAAGGCGAGGTCAGCGCCCTGCGGCCGCTCCCGGAATACGCCGGCAAGGAACAAGGCAATGAGCCTGGCTGGGAGGTGGACGTGGTGTTTTCCCCAGGCGATCTGCAGCTGGCACCGGGCAGCGCGATTGAGGTGCGCTGGTAGTTCCCGCTGCCGAGCTTAGCCCGGGTGGTGTTCCCGCCCCTGCTGCCGATCGAACTCGTCATAGGCATGCACCACCCGCTGCACCAGGGGGTGGCGCACCACGTCGCGGGCGTTGAAGAAGGTGAAGCTGATGCCTTCCACGTCCTTGAGGATTTCGATGGACTGGCGCAGGCCGGATTTCTGCCCCCGCGGCAGGTCGGTCTGGGATAGGTCGCCGGTAATCACCGCTGTTGAGCTGAAGCCCAGACGGGTGAGGAACATCTTCATCTGCTCCGGCGTGGTGTTCTGCGCCTCGTCCAGGATGATGAAGGATTCGTTGAGGGTGCGGCCGCGCATGTAGGCCAGCGGCGCGACCTCGATGACATTGCGCTCGATCAGCTTGGCCACCCGCTCGAAGCCGAGCATTTCATACAGGGCATCGTACAGCGGCCGCAGATAGGGATCGATCTTCTGCGCCAGATCACCGGGCAGAAAGCCCAGCCGTTCCCCCGCCTCCACCGCCGGGCGCACCAGCACGATGCGGCGCACCTGATCCCGCTCCAGGGCATCGATGGCGCAGGCCACCGCCAGGTAGGTCTTGCCGGTGCCCGCCGGGCCGACGCCGAAGTTGATGTCGTGCCTGAGCACCCGATGCAGATAGTCTTTCTGGTTGGCCCCACGCGCCCGCACCAGGCCTCGCTTGGTCTTGATCAGCACCTCCGGACGCTCGGGCTTATCGGACTGCTCGATCAGGGCCGGCAGCTCCTGATCCAGCTCACCCAGGGCCAGATGCAGCTGCTCCCGATCCAGAGCACTGTGCTCGGTCTGGGCGTAGAGCGACTCGATCAGCCGCGCCCCGGCCTGCACCAGGGGCGCCTCGCCGATGAGCTGAAACTGACCACCACGATTGTTGATCTCTATGCCCAGACGCACCTCCAGCAGGCGCAGGTGCTCATCCAGCGGGCCGCAGAGGTTGGCCAAGCGCTCGTTGTCCTGGGGTTGGAGTTCGATTTGTAAGCTCAGCGGCTGATTCACAGCACACCCCGCAGGGAGTTGGGGAAGGCCTCAGTGATCTCCAGCTCGACAAACTGGCCCATCAGCTCGGCGGGGCCGATGAAGTTCACCGGCCGGTTGTTCTCGGTGCGGCCGGACAACTCCGTCTGATCCTTGGCCGAGTGCCGGTCCACCAGCACTCGCTGGCGCGTGCCCACCATCTGCCGACCGATGCGCTGAGCGTTGCTGCTGATCAGCTGCTGCAGGCGCGCCAGCCGCTCCTGCTTGACCGCCAGGGGCACGTCATCCGGTAGATCAGCAGCGGGGGTGCCGGGGCGGCGGCTGTAGATGAAGCTGAAGGAGTGATCGAAGCCGATCTCCTCGATCAGGTTCAGGGTATGCTGGAAATCCTCCTCGGTCTCGCCGGGAAAGCCGATGATGAAGTCCGAGGACAGGCTCATCTCCGGCCGCAGCTCACGCAGGCGGCGTATCTTCTGCTTGTAGTCCAGGGCGGTGTGACCGCGCTTCATCTGCCGCAGAATCCGATCCGATCCGCTCTGCACCGGCAGATGCAGGTGGCTGACCAGCTGCCCCACCTCGGCATAGACGGCGATCAGGCTATCGGAAAACTCCACCGGATGGGAGGTGGTGTAGCGGATGCGCTCAATGCCGTCGATGGCGGCGACATAGCGGATCAGCAGGGCCAGATCGGCCTGGGCGCCCTCGTGCATGCGGCCCCGGTAGGCGTTAACGTTCTGCCCCAGCAGGTTGATCTCGCGCACGCCCTGGGCCGCCAGCTGGGCGCACTCGGCGATGACGTCATCAAAGGGGCGGCTGATCTCCTCGCCTCGGGTATAGGGCACGACGCAGAAGGTGCAGTACTTTGAGCAGCCCTCCATCACCGAGACAAAGGCGCTGGGACCATCGGCGCGGGGCTCCGGCAGGCAGTCGAACTTTTCGATCTCGGGGAAGCTGACATCCACCACCGGCCGCTGATGATGGCGTACCTCGTCGATCATCGCCGGCAGACGATGCAGGGTCTGCGGGCCGAACACCAGATCGACAAAGGGCGCCCGCTCACGAATGGCCTCGCCCTCCTGGCTGGCAACACAGCCGCCGACGCCGATGATCAGGCGCGGGTTACGCTGCTTCCAGGGCCGCCAGCGACCCAGCTGGGAGAATACCTTCTCCTGCGCCTTCTCCCGCACCGAGCAGGTGTTCAGCAACAGCACCTCCGCCTCCTCGGCGTTCTCCGTCAGCTCCAGACCCTGCTGCTCGCGCAGCAGATCGACCATCTTCGCCGAATCGTACTCGTTCATCTGGCAGCCGAAGGTCTTGATGAATAATTTGGCAGGCATGGGCAGCTCGTCAAAACAAAGAGGCGGATTTTACCCCAGAGCCGGGGCCCGGAAAGCCTTTAGCCTCAAAAGAGTT
>JADGBD010000128.1:5209-6110 GCA_015231665.1 Gammaproteobacteria bacterium | reverse complement strand
GAAAATTGAAGGGTTGCATATTCAAGGATTGCACGTTGTCTTCTCCTGTTTGAGAGCGCCGGGCGCCGTCTTATTGCTGTTCGCTTATGGCTATTCGCCTATTTCTATTCGGGTGCGCCGCTGGCAGCGGCTGTGCGCCGACCGGTGCTTTTCTTGCGCACCGGGGTGGCGCTGGCGGTTGCGCTCGCCTCCACGCCGGCAGATTCAGCCGGGCTGGCGGCGACAGGCGCGGCTGCGCTGAGGGCTGCCACCTGGGCCTGGAGTTGCTCGAGCTGGGCGCGTATCGCCTTGGTCTCGCGACGGGATTCCTGCAGACGCTGCTGCAGGGTGCGCAGCTCGCGGCGGGTGGGCATGTTCATCGCGCCGAGGTTTTCATCGACGATCTCACCGGCCTGCTGCTTCAGCGCCATCAGGGCGTTGACCAGGGCGCCGTGGGTCTTGGCGTATTCTTCGGTCATCACCTGTTCGCCGTACACCTCTTCGCAGGCAGCGACCCAGAGATCATAGAGACCGCGGGCGGAGTCGATGGACTTGCCGGCTTCGGCCAGGGCCTGCACCTTGCGGCGCATGCGCTCCACCGAGAGCATGCCGAGGTTGGAGAAGAACTTGCTGTACTCACCCATGGCCTTTTGATAGGCCAGGCTGCGCTGCATCAGTTCCTTGTACTGGCCCTCTTCCTCGCGGGAATAGCCAAGGCCGGGGGTGTTGAAGAATTTGTCCAGGTGCTCGCCGCGGTGCATGTTGCGCAGCATGTCGCCAGGGCCCAGCGAGAGCGAGCTGGCCATGCGCTGCCAGTTGTCCAGAGGCATTTCCCAGAAGGCCATGAGCTTGTGCATGGACTCGTCGGCATTGTTGCCGGCCATGCTGGCGGCCTTCTCGACTCCACCGGCAAACATCTGCT